>JBKJNL010000157.1:0-4381 GCA_046593615.1 Myxococcota bacterium
ACCGTTGATGGCGGCGTCGAGCGCGGGACGGCGGGTCTCGAAGTTGACCAGCTGGGCCAGCGGGGCCCCGAGGTCGATGTCGGATCGCTTCGCCTGCGTCGGCGGCTCGCCGATCTGGAAGACCGCGAGGCCCTGGGCGTGGGTCACAAAGGCGAAGCGGCCGTAGAGCCTGACGCGCGTGGCACCGTCGAGCCCATGCGGCAGCGAGCCCAAGACGACGGCCCCCTGCTCGGCTGAGCGCGGGCCACCGTCGACGAAGTCATCCTCGTCGCTGTCGGGGTCGTTGCCGGCGTCGGGGTCGAGCAGGTTCAGCTTGCCGTTTGCGCCAGTCTGGGTGCCGAAGTCGAGCGCCGCGCGGTAGTCGACGACGGCGATCTCCTCGTCGGTCAAGGCGATGAAGGTCGTGGTCTGCGACGCGCCGGTGTCGACGACGTCAACGCTGCGGACCGGTCCCAGGACCTCCAGCCGCATCAGCTCGGTGGGGGGCATGCCGATGGACGGGTCTTTGCCCCCGCCGATGCCGAAGTCGTTGTTGTCGCGGCCAATGACGTCGACAACCGACACGCCCTTGCCGTGGGCAACGATGGCGACGTCGGTGACGTCACCGCTGCCGTTCTGGAACGAGACTCCCCGCTGCAGGACGACGTCAAAGGCGGCATTGACCACAGCCGGATCGGGGTCCGTGTCGAGGTCGAAGGACACCCGGCGGCGCTTTTCGGCGCCGACGTTGTTCTTGTCGGAGAAGTCGAACCCGGGGAACGTCACACCGCCGACGGCCTCCTTTTTCATGTCGAGGAGATCGAGCCCGGCGCCGGTGGCGGCCAGGATCCAGTCGCCGACGTTCTGGTAGCGGCCGGTGCCCTGGGCGGTCGCCTCGGTCACGATGTGGTCGTTGGTGACGCGTCCCTCGGCGTCTTCGAGGGTGTGGCAGCGAACGCACTGCTTGGTCTCGATGGTGCGGACCGTGTGCGGGAAATAGGGGTTGGATACCTGCGACGACAGGTCTCCCTTGGTCGAGAACATCGCGCTCTCGGCAATCTGGATGCCCCCGGCGACGACCGTGACGTTCAGCTGCATCAGCGAGCGGTGCGTCGCGATTTTGTTGCCTTCGGTGTTGCCCGCATGCCCGAGATAGAAGGGTGAGCGGGTGTAGCTGAAGAGCTGGAAGAACATTTCTTCGGTGTCGTCGTCGCCCCACCAGATTTCCTGCTTGGGCTTGGCGACGTCGAGCTTCATGTGACACGTCAAACAGTTGGGCTGCCACGACGAGTGGCACGAGTAGCACTCAAGCCCGCCCTTCTCGTTGGCCTCGGCGATGTGGGCAAACTTGCGCTCGAAACCGTTGCAGACGGTGCCGTCCCACGAGCAGAGCGCTGCGGCGCAGGTGTCTTCGGTGACGAAGGGGGCGCAGACTTCTGTGCCGTGATCGAGGACCGCGTCGAAGGACTCGAGCGGCTGGCGGTGGGCGTAGGCCGAGGTGTTGTCTTTGGGCTTGTTCAGCTGGGGGACAAACCAACCGAGATCGGGGTCGACCCGGCTGCGCTGAAACCACCTGTCGCCAATCAGCTCGAACCACGGCTTGCCAAAGGCCGTTTCGTAGCGCGGGCCTTTCATATCGTCGCCGCCGTTGGGCCCAGAGAACACGAAGGAAGGCGGCGTGTCGTTGGTGCCATGGCAGTCGTCGCACTCGATCTGGATGGCGTCCCAATTGCGCGTGTAGATCTGTCCGTCGCCGTGCACGTCGTTGGCCATGTGGCAGTCAACGCAGTTGAAGCCGCGCTCGATGTGGATGTCATTGAGCCGCACGGCGCCGTTCGCTCCGCCGTAGACGATGCGGCTCTGCCGGCCGTCAAAGGCGTCGGAGCGTCGAACGCGATCAGGGATGTCGAGCGTGCCATTGCCGTTGACGTCTTCGTTCAGCGTGACGCCGGCGCCGTCGAGGATGCCGTTCTTGTTGAGGTCTTCGTTGGGCTGCAGGATCTCGTCGCCGTTGAGATCGCTTTCAACGAGCGCGGTGTCGAGCTCACCGTTGTTGTTGAGGTCTTCTGACAGGCCCTCGCCGTCGTTGAGGATGCGGCCGTTCTTGTAGTGCGCGAGGTTGTCAAAGATGCGCACCCGCTTGCCGCTCGGCGTGTCGTACTCGAAGTTCCCGATGGTGTTGGTGTTCTCGAGGTTGGTGAAGTCGACCTCTTGCTCGTAGGTCGCGTTCGCGGCGAAGTCGACGCGGGTGACGAAGCCGTGGCACTTGCCGCAGGTCTCGCTGGTGACGGTGCGCTTGATCTCATGGCGCGCGGCGTAGGCGTGCTGACCGAGGTCCTGGCGAATGCCGAAGGGCAAGTCGGTCTCGGGTTGGCGGCCGTTGTCGGCGACGGTGCGGTCGATCGGCTCCTGGTTTCGGCCGTCTTTGGCGTATTCGACATGGCAACTGGTGCAGCCCGAGGGACGGCCGCGGCCAAAGGGGTTGTTCTTGCCGCGCAACTCGATGTCAGAAGGGTCAGCCGGCGGGCCGTCGTCGGCGTTGGGCGAGGTGAAGAAATCGACGAAGCCGAAGTTGTCCGAGGGGCCCCACCAGTTGATGTGGTGGAACGCGCGGAAGTTGCGCAAGGCAGCGTCGACGGGGTTTGTGATCAGCTGGTTGTCAAAGAGGTTCAGGATGTCGGCTTCGCGATCGTCTTTCAGGTCGGCGACGACTTCGCCGACGACCTTGGCGATGCGCATCTGCAACCCCTTGTGGAGCTTCTTGTCTGGCCAGGCTCGACCACCGGTGACGTCACCGTCGCCGGTGTTGCCCGCGCGATTGCCGATGCTCTGCATGACCTCGACCGCGCGGTTGTTCGCCGCTTCGGGCGCGTCGAGGTCGTCGATGAAGAACTTGATGCGCTGCCCGGTGCGCGTGGTTCCCGGCGCCGGGGCAAACTTGAAGTCGCTGCCGGTCTTGCCGTCGGCGAACAGGGCGCCGGCGCTCACCTCGAACTGGTTGTCTTCTTCGTCGATGTTGTCCTGGGTCGTTCCGAGCAGCTTGTCACGGTCGAAGCTGCCGCCACCGACGAGGTTGCGCTGTTCGTCTGTGAGGTTGGCGTCGAAGGCATCGTCGAGGGCGCTGAAGTCGATGACGTAGCCAACGCGTCCGATGCGCGGGTTGCGCAGGTCAAAGCGACGCCCGGCTTCGGAGCTGGCAAAGACGCTGCCGAAATCAAGAGCCAGCGGGATTTGTGCGTTGCCGTAGTTGGCGCCCGAGGCGACGCTGCCGAAGCTGCTCATGATCGAGCGACGCATGTCGTAGACGACCTCGGCGTGGCAGATCATGGCGTCGTTGGAGTTCTTGTTGCGGCTGCCGCACGAGGCGTCGGCGACGCGCAGGTCACCGGGGTTCAAGAAGCGCAGGTAGTTCACGTCCCGGTTCATCTCGGAGTCCATCTGGCCCTTGTTGGCCAGACGCTTGTCCGCAAACGGCGTGTCGGTGTCGGTGAAGCCGCGGCCGTCGAAGAACTCACCGGGCTGATCGACGACGCCGTTTTCGTCGTCGTCCATGCCGTTGGCCCACCACATCGACGAGTCGATGGGGCGCACGTGGCTCTGCAGAATGTATTTCTGATCGCGGATGTTCAGGCCCTGTGCCGGCAGCGCGACCTGATCGTTGCCGCCGTGGCAGTCGACGCAGGCGAGGGCGAAGAAGGGATGCACGTCGGTGATGCCGTCGTGGCAGCCGAGGCAGGATCCGCCGAGCGGCTTGCGCGGCTCGACGATCTTTTCGCTGCAACCCGCTCCGACGACCGTGACGACGACGATGACGGCGGCGGTGGCGAACGCCTGGGCCCGAGCTGCCCCGCAGCGGGCGACCTCGGCGGCCACCTGGGCGGCGCTGGTGCCGAACCCCCGAAGCGCGGTGCCAAAGGCGGAGAGTGCAGAACGCTGGGTCAAGTCGGGCCTCGTCGGCTCAAGCATGGAAGGGGCTCCATCTTGGAAATAAAAGCAGGAACCTGATTTTCTCGCCCGTCGGCGGGCGGAGGTCAACTGTCCGAAGTCGGGTTGTCGGTCGAAGCGCACCTGATGTTTCCTCGACAACTTGCGTGACGGTTCTCACTTGCTTTGAGGTGCTGCGTGCGACCACCCCTGAGACCTTGCGTCGTCACCCACGGCGGCGCCGCCAACGACCCCGCCAACCGCGACGCCTGCGTCGTCGCCTGTGATGCCGCTGCCGGCGTGCTGGCCGGCGGCGGCAGCGCCCTCGACGCCGCCGTCGCCGCTGTCGTTGTCCTCGAAGACGACCCGCGCTTGAACGCTGGCACCGGTTCGACGCTGCGGCTCGACGGGCGGGTCCAGCTGGATGCCAGCGTCATGGATCGCCGCGGGTTCGGAGGCGTGGCCGCCCTCGAAGACA
>JBKJNL010000511.1:0-8714 GCA_046593615.1 Myxococcota bacterium
GTCGTGGGCGAAGCAGGTGAGGTCGCCGACAAAGGCCCGCCGATCGTCGCCGCCGCTGTTGGGCACCACCGGGCTGTTGCCGATCTGGGCCACCGTGGTGCCGCTCGTGCCCACCAGCTCGACGTCGACGAAGGGCACGACTGTGGCCTGGTTGGCGCCGCTCACCGCGGCCAGCGTGGCCAATGAGCCCGTGGCGCCCGGGTTGGCGCCGCTCAGGCGCGTGAAGCGCAAGGCGTTGGCCGCGTCGACAAAGACGACCGCGCCACCGTCGGCGCTGAGGCCCCAGGCGCCGGCGGCCGCGGAGCCCGGGTTGATGGGCCGCAGGGTGCCGATCAAGGTCGGCACCGGCGGCTGGACGGCGGCGTCGACGTTGATGGCGCGCATCGTCAGCGACGTGGTGTTGTCTTTGATCAGGAACACCGTGCGCCCGCCGACTCCCAACGTGGGCGGTCCCAGGATGGTGCCGCCAAAGAAGCTGTAGGGGCTGCTGGCGACGTCGTTGAGGTCGATGCGCACGAGCTCGACCTCGGTCGTCTTTGGGCCGGTCTCGACCCGGGCGCGCACGGTGATGTCGCCGTCAAAGGTGACCCACGTCGTCAATCCGTTGCCCACGGCGGGGAACGTTTCGGCCTCGTCGGTCGCCGACAGCCAGCGGCTCTCGCTCAAGTCGACGAGGGCCAGGTCGTCGGTGAGCGACGCGAGGTCGACAAAGGCCACGCGACCGCCATCGATGGACACCCCGCCCTGTGGCGCGAGGTCGTCGGTCAGCAGCACCGGCTGCGCCCCCGCCACCGAGAGATCGACGACGGAGACGTCGACGCTGATCGCACCCGAGGTGAGCGACAGGTAGGCCACGCGATCGCGCTCGGCGTCTTGCAGCGCGCCCACCTGCACGCCGGTGTCGACGAAGGTGAGCGTGCCGTTCGCCACGCGGCGGATGGTCGCGGGTGCGGTGCCAACGGACTGGGCAAAGAAGGTCGCCGTCGACGTCACCAGCGGCTGCTGAAAGGCATTGGTCGGATCGAGCAGACCGTGGCTCTCGCGCGCCGACGGCGCGGCCGACGACGTCAAGGCGACCGCCGGACCATTGCCCGTTCGGCGCTTGATGACCCCGTTGTTTTCACACCAGACCATCACGTTGCCTTCGATGCGCAGGCCCGTGCCCGGGCACAGGCCGCCGGTGACGACGTCGGGGATGACGGTGCCGACGGTGTTGTTGCAGGTGTTCTGGTTGGGCGACGCGGCGATGGCCTCGGCGCGCGACGCCGCCACGATCTGTGAGGCGCCGCGCAAAAACACGAGGTTGCTGCCGTCGTAGTCGGCGCCCTGGCCGCAGATGTTGCGCCGGGCCGCTCCGGTCAGGACGTTGCTGTAGCCCGGGAAAAATTCGAGCGCGGCGGTGCCCCCCCGCTGGCTGTCGAAGTCCGAGAGCAGGTCGGTGGTCACGATGCCGGTGGTGGGGTCGAGGCGCCCGGCCAGCTGCAACCGGCCGCCGCTGTTGTTGGCGGAGATGGCGGTGAGGGCAGCGAGCTCGGCGGTGCTGGTGACGTCGGGGGCGGTGGTGCTGTGAAAGAAGATCGACTGGCCCGAGACAAAGGCCATGACGTCGCCGGCGATGGCCACGCGGCGGTCTGACCCCTCGGTGCGGATCGGGTGCCGCGTGGTCTGCTCCTCGACGACGATGCAGTCTTCGATGCCGACGTTGCCGGCGGAGTCGACGCCGCGGACGCACACCTCGCTGACGTCGTCTTTCAGGATGCCGAGGCTCCACGGGCCTTCGACGAATTGGCCTTCGGGGACGCCTTCGAACGCGCCGTCGATGCCTTCTTTGATTTCGTAGGCCGAGACCGGCAGGTCGCCGCTGGCGCCGTCGCGATCGCGCGCCGGCTCGACCAGGCGGACCTCGGCCACGGTGCCCCGTTGGATGCCGCCCCGCGGGGCGATGGTCGGACGCGTCGGCGGCGAGCTGTCTTCGCTGACGTCGATGCGCACCAGCGGGCCGCGGTTGCCGGCCAGGTCGATGGCGACGATGAACAGATGGTTCGTGCAGCGCAGCGGGTTGCACGTCGCCTCGGGCGGGCGCCCGTTCAACGGCGCTCCCTGGATGAGCGGGAAGACGATGTTGTCGACGCTGGCGCTGGGCGAGAAGTCGGCCTCGACGACGGTGGTGTCGGCGCCGACGGTCTGGGCCACGACGTATTCGCGGAAGGTGCGGTCGATCTGGCCCGGGCTCTCGCGCAGCCGCAGCGTGAACGAGTCGGAGTTCACGAGCCGCGTCCCGTAGATGCGGTCGGGGCAGGCGCCGCCGGCGTCGGGGGCCAGGCAGAACGCGTTGGTCGGCGTCGGTGCCTGCGGCGCTTTGTCGTCGACCACGGCGAGCAGCGTCGTCTCGCTCGACGAGTTGCCCGCGGCGTCAAAGGCCCGGAAGGTCACGATGTTCGGACGAACGTCGTCGTTGCCCTGGACCGTCGAGAACAGCGGCAGACGCACGCCCGCGCCGGCATCGATGGCTTTGGGGTTCACGAGCTGGTCGCAGCGCACGAGCCCGCCGACGGGGTCGCGGCAGCTGACCGTGAACGACGCGCTCGCCCCGCCCAGGGTCTGGTCCGGGGACTCGACGGTTCCCTGGATGCGGACGACGTCGTCGTTGCTGCCGCCAAAGGGGGCGAAGCCGACGCGAAAGTTGTCTGCGGCAGCGCTCTTGAGGACGACGACATCGTCGGCGAGCACGTTGCCGACGGTCACCTGGGGCGCCACGGGCGCCACGGTCTCAAGCTCGACTTGAACGCAGAGCGGTCCGGTGCGGTTGTCGGCCCGGTCGCGGACCGTGACGCAGACGTTTTTGACGGCGTCGGTGGCCGGCAAGAGCGCGATCGAGGTGGGCGCGAACGGCGAGAACACCTCGCTGTCGATGGCCCCATCGGTGGCCACGGCCATCTCGTCGGCGCCTTCGGCAAAGACCTGCACGGTGATCGAGAGATTGGGCGTGAGCCCGTCGCCGTCGTCGACGACGACGCTGGTGAGGGTCGGGGCGGTGGTGTCGAGGGTGATGGAGCCGGTCAGCGACCTGGTCTCGCCGTCGCTGTCGATGACCTGCACAAAGACCGTCTTTTCGCCGTCGCCCGCGGTGAGGGCGAAGTCGACTCGGCCGTCGACGGGGTAGGCGACGTCGATGCCGGCGCCGACAAACGCCGGGTCTTCGCTGGCGCGCACCCGCACCGCGCCGACCTCATCAAGCACGAGCTCGACCGCGACGTCGTTGGTCAGCGCCGCGCCGTCGTCGATTTCGAGGACGCCGATGTTTGGCACGAGCGACAAGACGCCGACGTCGACGACGGCCCCATCGGCGACGACGACGCTGGCGGCCCGGGCCCGGCGGGCGCCGGACTTCGTGGCCACAATGTCCCAGGTGCCGGTCGGCAACGAGAGCGTGAACAGGCCGTCGATGCCGGTGAAGTCGACGACGCCGGATCCTTCGGCTTCGACGAGGACGCCCGCGCCGTCGGCCGCGCCGGCGACGTCGACGGAGCCAAAGACGACGCCGCGGGCGTGCTGCAGCGTGACCGCGGCGATGTCTGAGGTCGTGCCGGATTGCACCAGCACCGGCACTTCGACGGCGACGTGGTCGGCCAGCGTGAAGCGCAGCGCCTGGTTGCCCGGCGGCAGCCCGGTGATGCGAAAGGTGCCATCGGCCGCGGCCGTCGTCGTCACGGCGCCCCCGACCAGGGCGATGACGGTACCGGCCGGGCTCGGCGTCGCGCCGTCCTGCGCGTCGAGGTCTTCGACGACGACGGTGCCGTCGATGCTGCCGGGGTTGACCTCGAGGGTGACCGGGTCGAGCGCCAGCTCTTCGGCGGCGATGACCAGGATGTTGTCGCGCGACTGCGGCTCGTGCTCTGGCGCCGAGAACGCCAGCGCGTAGCTGCCGGGCACCACCGTGAGGTCGTAGCGGCCGACGGAGTTGGTGACGGCGCGCACACCGGTCGAGACGCCGGCGGCGAGGACCTCGACGATGACGCCGCTGTGGTCGGGGGCGGCGACGGTGACCTGCGACTCCTTGCGGGCGGTGCCGGTGATGGTGCCGGCAAAGGCCGAGCCCTCGGGCAGAAGCGACAGCACCACCTCGAGCTCGCGCTTTACGCCGGCGCCGAGCACGACGTCGCGCGTGATCGGCGTGTACTTCACGCCGCGCACCACCACCGACCACGAGCCCGGCAGCAGGTCGGCCGCGACGAAGACGCCGTCGTCGTCACCGGCGCTGTCGACGACCGCGGTGACGTCGCCGGTGGGGCTCTCGGCGATGACCGAGATGCCTTCGACGAGCGCGTTGCCGCCGGTGTCGACGACGGTGACCCGGACGCTGGCGCGGGCCTGCGTCTCGAGCGGGGCGTTTGGATCAAAGGAGTTCGACGGCCCGACGATCTCGCAAGCGAGGCAGGTCAGGACCAGGAGCGACGACGTGACACCGAAGCTGCGCATGGGCCGAGGCTAACCCGGGTGGGTGAACCCAGCTGCGACCGGCCCGCAATCAGACCCGCAAGATCACGACCGTGAGTAGCCAAGCTTGCGCAGTCCCTGGGCGGTCTCCGTCCAGCCTTCTTCGACGCGCACGAACAGCTCGAGGTGCACCTGACAGCCGAGCAGGTGCTGCAGCTCCTGGCGCGCACGCTGGCCGATCGCCTTGATGCGCTGTCCGCCGGCGCCGATGACCATGGCCTTTTGCGAGTCTTTCTCGACGACGATCTGGGCGCTGATGTGCACCAGCGGCTTGCGGCGATCTTCGCGACGGGCCTCGTCGAACAGCTCGACGACGACGGCGGCGCGGTAGGGGATCTCCTGGTGCAGCTCGAGCATCACCTTTTCGCGGATGAGCTCGCCGGCGATGTCGCGCTCGCTCTGGTCGGTGAGGCTGTCTTTGGGGAACTTGAACGGCGCCTCGGGCAGGTGCTTGCGAATCTCGTCGACAAAGGCGCGGATGCCGTCTTTTTTGTGGGCCGAAACCGGGATGAGCGCCTTGAAGTCGGCCTTTGCCGCCCAGCCCGACAGCATGGGCAGCAGCTTGGTTTTGTCGGCGAGCACGTCGATTTTGTTGATGATGAGAAGCGCGGGCTTGCCGGAAATCTTGCCCTCGAGGGTCTTCAGCGCGGCTTCGTCGGCGGGGGCGACGCCGCCCCCCTTGGAGTCGATTTCGACGAGAAAGGCGAGCACGTCGACGCCGGCGGCCGCGTCTTTGGCTTCGTCGAGCATGAACGAGAACAACCCGCCGCGTTCATCGTGCAGACCGGGGGTGTCGACAAAGATGATCTGTGTATCGTTGCTCGTATAGACGCCGCGCAGCGCCCGCCGCGTCGTCTGCGGCTTGTGCGTCGTCGCCGCGATCTTCTGCCCGAGGATGGCGTTCAGCAGGCTCGACTTGCCGACGTTGGGACGACCGACCAGCGCCACGGTGCCGCAGCGCGTGGGGCCGGTCGGCTCGGGCGCAAACGGCAGCTTCATCTTGCGCGTGTGCTCTTCGCTGTCGCGCGCCGCGGCTTTTTTCTTGTTGTGCCCGGCCGAGGGGCGCTGGCCGCTTCCCAGACGCGCCGACGCCGCTGACGACGACGACGACGACGACGGCTTGGCCTGGTTCGCGCCACGGCCGTGCTCGGCCCGGTCCGCTTTGCCCAGCTTCTCTGAGCCCTGCTGGTCGGAGCCTTGCTTCTCTGCGCCCGGCTTCCCCGACTTCTCGGATCCCGCCTTTGTGGGCTTCGTCTGCTTCGTCGTCTGCTTCGTCGTCTGCTTCGTCGGCGCGGGCCTGCTGGCGCCCTTCGGCTGCGTCGGGTGCTTGAGCTCGGCCGTGACCTCTTCGCCCTTCGGCGTGGCCTTTGTCCGGGTCTGCGACTTCGGCGGGCGGCCCCACGGGACGGACTTCTTCTTTTTCTCCTTGCCCTTGGAGTCTTTGGTCGGCGACATCGGGATCTTTTTGGTGGCCATTCAGGGCATCCGCAGGATGGCGTCGGCCAGGGCGGCACCGACGGTGGAAGTGGCAATCGCCAGGGCGCGCTCGCGGCGGCGCCCCGTCTCGCCCGCGTCGGAGGAGACCTCGTAGCGAGCGCGGCGGTCGACGACACCGGTGTCGTGACGCACCCGACCGCGCTTGTCGACGACAATGGCGCGGACGCTGACGACGACATCGCGTTTGTTGGCTTCGTCGGCAACGTCCTGGATCGAGAGCACCGTGCCGTCGACGGCGCCGGCAGCGTCGTCAAAGACGACGAGGAAGCGGTTGGGGGCCCGGGCGTAGACCCGCTCTTGCACGAGCGCGGTCATCGCGAGGCCGAGGCGCATTTCCGGCGTGAGGTCGACGAAGGGGGCGACGTAGACGAACGAGCCTTCTGCGCGCACCGGACCGGGCGGCGCCGACGTCGCGCAGCCCAGCAGCAGCCCACCGACGACGACGGCCGCGAGCCAGGACCGCCGTGCAGCAGGGGACGACGCTCGAGCAGGAGGCGCCATCACACGACGATGTTCACGAGGCGGCCCTTGACGACGATGATCTTCTTGGCGGGCTTGCCCTCCATGAATTTCTGCACCGCCACGGACGCCAGCGCGATGGCCTGGACCTCGTCGTCGGAGGCGCCGGCGGGAACGGCGATCTCGTCGCGGCGCTTGCCGTTGACCTGCACGCCGAGCATGACCGTGTCGTCGACGACGAGGGCTTCGTCGTGGGCCGGCCAGGGCTGCTGGCAGACGAGGCCTGTCCCTCCGGCGGATGCAGGGCCACCGAGGCGCTCCCACAGCTCTTCGGCCAGGTGGCTCGCGTAAGGCGAGAGCACCTTGCAGAAGGTCAGCAAAATCTCTCTGGGCAACGTCGCCGTCGACGTGGCCTCGTTCACGAAGGTCATCATCTGCGAGATGGCGGTGTTGAAGCGCATGTGCAGCGTGTCGTCGCCGACCTTTTTCAAGGTCTTGTGCAGGGCCTTGTTGAGCGCGGCCTCCGACGAGGCTGGCGCGTCGGTCACGCGCTTCGTCAGGCCGTTGCTCTCTTCGTCGACGACGAGCCGCCAGGTGCGGGCCAGGAAGCGCGAGACGCCTTCGACGCCGGCCATCTGCCACGGCTTGACCTGCTCGAGGGGTCCCATGAACAGCTCGTACAGCCGCAGGGCGTCGGCGCCGTAGTCGGCGATGACGTCGAGGGGGTCGACGACGTTGAGCTTCGACTTCGACATCTTTTCGACCTGCACCAGCAGCGGCGAGCCGCTCGTGGCGTGGGTCGCCTTGCCCTTGGCGAGGTCGACGTCTTTCGCGTCGCCGGGGTTGACGTATTTGCCGCCGGCCTCTTGATAGGAATAGGCCAGGATCATGCCCTGGTTGAAGAGCTTCTGGAATGGCTCCTTCGTTGACACCAGACCACAGTCGAACAGCACCTTGTGCCAGAAGCGGGCATACAGCAGATGCAGCACGGCGTGCTCGACACCGCCGACGTAGAGGTCGACGGGCATCCAGTATTTCTCGAGATCACGATCCCACGCCGCGCCGGCATTCTTGGGATCGATGTATCTCAAATAGTACCAGCACGAGCCGGCCCACTGTGGCATGGTGTTGAGCTCCCGGGTCGCCATGCGGCCGTCCTTGAGCTTGACGCGCAGCCAATCCGGCGAGGCCCGGCCGAGCGGCGGTTTGCCGTCTTCGGTGGGCTTGTACTCGTCGATGGGCGGCAGGCCGACCGGCAGCTCGCTCTCATCGACGGCGATGATCTCGCCGTCGTCAGCGTGCAGGATCGGGAAGGGCTCGCCCCAGTAGCGCTGCCGCGAGAACAGCCAGTCGCGCAGCTTGTAGGTCACGCGCTTCTTGCCGTGCCCCTTGTGCTCGAGCCAGTCGATCATGGTGCGCTTGGCGTCGTCGGTCTCCTTGCCGTCAAGGAAGCCGGAATGCACCGCCGTGCCTTTGTCGGTGAACGCCGCCGTCTGGATGTCGTGGCTGTCGACGTCGCTGCCGTCCTTTGCGACCTGCAGGCCTTTCACGACCTGGACAATCGGGAGCTTCATGACGCGGGCGAATTCGTGGTCGCGCTCGTCGTGGCCCGGCACGGCCATGATGGCGCCGGTGCCGTAGGTCATGAGCACGTAGTCGGCGACCCACACCGGGATCTGCTGGGCGTTGGCCGGGTTCATCGCATAGGCGCCGGTGAAGACGCCGGTCTTTTCTTTGGCGAGGTCGGTGCGGGCCAGGTCGGTCTTCTGCTTCGACGTCGTCACGTAGGCGTCGACGGCGGCCTTTTGCGCCGGCGTCGTGATGGTCGCGACCAGCGGGTGCTCGGGGCTGAGCACGGCGTAGGTGGCACCAAACAACGTGTCGGGGCGGGTGGTGAAGACGTCGAAGCCTGCTGTCACCGACCCGTCTTCGCTGGCGATGCGGAAGCTGACCTCGGCGCCTTCGCTCTTGCCGATCCAGTTGCGCTGCATGTCCTTGACGCCGTCGGGCCAGTCGAGGCCGTCGAGGTCTTCGAGCAGGCGTTCAGCGTACAGTGGGATCTTCAACATCCACTGCTTCATGCTCCGGCGTTCGACCAGGTCACCGGTGTCGACGTATTTGCCGTCTTTGACCTCTTCGTTGGCCAGCACCGTACCCAGTGCCGGGCACCAGTTGACCGGGACCTCGGCGAGGTAGGCGAGGCGATGGGCGTTCAGGGTGGCTCGACGGGCCGACGGGTCGAGCGTCGACCATGTCGCCCC
>JBKJNL010000520.1:0-8790 GCA_046593615.1 Myxococcota bacterium
GTTGGTGTTCACCACGACGCGCAACAAGGTGCGCCAGCTGGTGGTCTCGAACCTCGACGGCACCAAGCAGACGGTGCTGCCGTCGATGGGTGAGCACACGTCGCCGTCGTGGGGCCCCTTCGTCCGCTGATCGCGATGCGGTTTCGTCTACGCCAGCGGCGTCGACAGCAGCTCAAGCAGGGCTTGCAGGTTCACAGGCTTCACCAGATGGGCCTCGAAGCCGGCAGCGAGCGTGCGATCGCGATCGGCCTGTTGGCCGTAGCCGGAGAGCACAATCACCCGCAATGAATGCAGCTCCGGACGCGCGCGCAAGCTGGCGCCGAGCTCATAGCCGTCCATGACCGGCAGCCCGAGATCGAGCAACGCAACATCGGGCGTGAAGGTCTCGACGACGGCGAGAGCCTCGCTGCCGTCGTAGGCCACGCGGGTCTCGCAGCCAAAGGTGCCCAGCGCGCTGGCCAACAGGTCGGCGGCGTCTTCGTTGTCGTCGACGATCAGCACCGAGGGGCGCCGGGTCGTGCTGCGGCTCACCGGCCGCAGCGTCGGCGTGACGTGCTGCCGCGAGGCCGGCAGCCGCAGGCTGAAGGTGCTGCCCTGGCCGCGCCCGGCGCTGGCGGCCGACACCGTGCCGCCGTGCAAGGCGACGAGGTTCTTCACCAACGCGAGGCCGAGGCCGAGGCCGCCTTGCGAGCGATCGATGTCCTGGCGCTCTTGCGAGAACAGCTCAAAGACGCGCGGCAACATCGTCGCCGCGATGCCGCAGCCGTTGTCGGCGACCGACAGCTCGATTTGCTCGCCGTTGCGCGCGGCGGTGATGCGGATGTGGCCGCCGACGTCGGTGTACTTGGCAGCGTTGGTCAGCAGGTTGGCGATGACCTGGCCGAGGCGGTCGACGTCGCCGTCGACGACGAGGTCGGTGGCGACCTCGATGTGGACCGCGTGGGCCTTTTCGTCGAGGACCGGGCTCGCCATCTCGACGGCAGCGGCGACGACGGCGGCGACGTTGACGGGCTCGATGCGCAGCTCAATCTTTCCCTGGGCGATGCGTGAGACATCGAGGAGGTCGTCGACGAGCCGCACCATGTGGCGCACCTGCCGCTCGATGATCGCCTGCTCGCGCACAGCACCCTGGATGTTCTTCAGCTTCATCAGGTCGAGCGCCGTCAGGATCGGCGACAGCGGGTTTCTCAGCTCGTGGCCGAGCATGGCAAAGAACTCGTCTTTGGCCCGAGAGGCGGCTTCGGCCTGTGCCAGCAGCAGCTCGCGGTCGACGGCGGCTTGCTCGAGGTCGAGTCGGGCCCTCACCTTGGCACTGACTTCGACGGCGGCGCAGATCATCCCGTAGACGCGGCCGCCGGCATCGCGCAGCGGCTCGAGGCTGAAGTCGAACCAGTAGTCGCGCAGGCCGTCTTTGCCTCTCCGCTGTCGTCGCGCAGCCGGACGAGCTGGTCGTGGGTCTCGAAGCGCACGCCGGTCCGATGGACGTCATCGAGGATGCCGGGCAGCGGCGTGTCGACCAGCTCGGGAAAGGCGTCGCGGTAGGTCTTGCCGAGCAGGTCTTCGGCGCGGCGGCCGGTCACCTGGCAATAGAGCGGGTTGGCCAGCTCGTAGACGTGGTCGGGGCCGGTCAGCAGCGCGACCGCCATCGGCGCCTGCGTCAACAGGGCGGTGGCCTCGGTGTGAACGAGGCGCCGGGCATCGGCCAGCTCGATCTGGCTTCGGCAGCGGTCGATCTGGCGGGCCATCGCCACGAAGTGGGCGCGAAGCGCATCGTCGAACGCCGTCCGGCCGTGGCTGCCGAACAGCAGCAGCGCGGCGCGCTGCCCGGTGGCGTCCAGCAGCGGGACGGCGCAGGCTTCGAAGACGCCCGCCGACCTCCCGAAGCCCGGAGCAGCGGCCGCCAGCGCGGCGGCGTCGAGGTGATGCGTGGCAGCCGGTTCGGAAGCTCCGCCCGCAGAAGCCGCGAACCACGCCGCCAGGCTGGCCGGGGCGCCGTCGGCAAAAGCGTCGTCGTCGGCCACGCCGGCAATCCGCCTCAGCACTCCGGCGTCGTCGGGCGCGAACAGGGCGGCAGCAGCGACGTCCTCGTCGTCGGCCAGGCACTGGCTGGTTTTGGCCAGGAGGTCGAGCACGGTGTCGGCGGCGGCGGTCGACTTTGTCAAATCGTGCAGGCTGCGCAGGCGGCGGGCGCCGAGCACGGTCGCGGTGGTCTCGTGGCAGACGACCAGCACGCCGCCGGGGGTTCGGTCCTGATCATCAAAGAACACCGGCGAGTAGCCATACGTCCAGTAGACGTCTTCGAGGCGGCCGTTCCGCACGATCGGCACCAGCTGGTTCTCGTTCCATGAGGCGATGCCGCGCATCAGGGCGTCATCGATCTGGGGCTTGATGACCGGCCAGACCTCTTGCCAGCAGTCGGCGGCGCGCTGGCCCAGGGCGGCCGGGTGCTTGCCGTGGCCGAAGCTCGGCACATAGGCGTCGTTGTAGAGCTGCACGAGCTCTTGACCCCACCACAGGAACATCGGGTGCCGCGAGGCCAGCACGGTTGTGACCGTGGTGCGCAGCGCTGGCGGCCACGTCACTGGCTCGCCGAGCGGGGTGCTGGACCAATCGAGGCTGCGGATGAGGTCGGCGCAGGCGCCATGGCCGGGCCAGGCAGGGCCACGGCTACTCGCTGGAATGTTCACGCGCACCCGCTTCTGGCGTTGACATGGCAATTGTCCAGCGCGCCGCAACCGATTTTTTGTGTGAGATCGTAAAACGGTCCGATCAGAACAGCGCCGTCACAAAAGAAAACGGCCGCCTCGTCTTTGCAGACGGGCGGCCGTTGTCGTCGTCACAACGACGGGAGCCAGCTCACTTGCCGGAGTAGTACTCGACGATGAGCTGGGGATCGATGTCGACCGGAACCGAGCTGCGCTCGGGCATCATCTTCATGGTGATCGTGCCGCCGTCGGCGACATCAAGGTATTCCGGAACCTTCAGGTTGTTCGGGTCCTTCATGGCCTCGCCGATCTTCGCCTTCATCTTGCTGGTCTCGCGCACGGCGACGACGTTGCCGGACTTGAGCTGGAAGCTGGCGATGTCGACCTTCTTGCCGTTCACGGTGACGTGGCCGTGGCACACCATCTGGCGAGACGCGGACATCGACGGCGCGAAGCCGGCGCGGAAGACGACGTTGTCGAGGCGGCGCTCGAGCAGCGAGATCAACATGTGGCCGGAGTTGCCCTTGCCCGAAAAGGCCTGGGCGACGTAGCGGCGCAGCTGGCGCTCGGAGAGGCCGTAGTGAAAGCGCAGCTTCTGCTTTTCCATCAAACGCAGGGCGTAGTCGGAGAGCTTCTTGCGCTTGGTCGGGCCGTGCTGGCCGGGCGGATACGGACGGCGAAGGTCCGGATCGGTGCGCATGAGGCCGGGGATCGGCGTGCCAAGGCGGCGGATGATGCGGAGGCGGGGACCGCGGTAACGAGCCATGTTTCAGTTCCCTTTTGTCGTCGCTGTCGCCGTGGACCTTTGAAGAACTCTTCCCAACCGGGAGAAGCGGACCAGCGGCTTTGTCTGGAGGACAACGACCGACCCCCGGCGCGTACAGGTGCCATCCCCCTCGATCAAGCCCCGTCTGGGGCGCGCGCCACGCCTGTGCCGTCGACGACAACGACGACGACCCGCAAAAAGCAGAACCGCCGAGCGGCGGTTCTGGAGTCGGCGTTTGTGGAAGCTCAGTACGCGTACGAGGGCGGCGGCGTGTCCGTCGGCGGCGGCGTCGTCCCCGGCGGCGCCGTCGTCGTCGTGCCCGGTGGCGGCGCCACGTAGCCCTTGGCCTTGAGCTGCCGATCGATTGCGTTGAACGTCGCCGTCGACGACAGATACGGCACCGCGAACCACAGGATGGCGCCGACGCCGGTGAAGGTCGCTCCTGTGGCGACGAGGCTCCACAACAGCGACGACAGGAACCAGGTGATGGCGACGTCGCCGCTGAATTCAGCGCCATCGACGGCGACGACCGGACCCCAGAGCGTCCCGCAGACCGGGATGATCGAAAAAATGTAACCGAGCACGTGACCCATCACGAGGCCGTCTTTGACCGGCTTCGAGGCCACCGGCGACAGCTGGTAGGACAGGTACTGCTCCATGAACGTCGGCGTGTGATCGGGTGCGTTGGGATCGGGCGCCAGCGTCGCCTGCGCGAGCACCACCGGGGGCGGCGCGCTCGAGCGCCGGGCCTTTTCGACAGCGATCGGCCGCGGCGCGCGGCTGGGCGAACCACCGTGGTCGGTCAGCGTGGCGGGCGCGGCGAGCGAAGCGGTGATCAAGAGCGCAGCGAGCATTCGTCGACCTCAGGAATACGTGCGCGGAGCGAAACGCAGCAGTTGGGTGGGGGCCCCGGTCGACCGCTTGCCGGTCGCTGGGGGGAGGGTCTGCACCAGACCCTCCTGAAGTACGGGACGTATGACACGCACCCGGCCCGCTCTCAAGCAAGCCGCTCACCCGAGCAAAGCGCGCCAGCCGCCGGCGTCGACGACGACGGCGCCGTCTTCCTGCAGCTGCTCGACGATGGCCGCCACCGAGCGGGCGGCAAAGGCGAACATCGCCGGCGGGGTGTCGCTGCCGTAGACCGCGGCGACGACGTCGGTGGCGTCGCGGGCGCCGGCGACGATCGCGTCTTTGACCATCGCGGCGCGCTTCTGGCGGTGCTGCTTCTGCTGCGCGAGCCGGCTGGTGGCGTCGACGAGCAGGGGTCCGTGGGCGGGGATCAACGACCGCGGCTGCAGAGCGATCAAGCGATCGAGCGAGCCCAGGTACGTGGCCATGTGCCCCTCGGGCGGGTCGATGAGGATCGAGCCGACCCCGGCGATCATGTCGCCGGCGATCAGGAGGCGGGCGTCGTCGTCGAACAAGCACAGGTGCCCGGGGGCGTGGCCGGGCGTGAACACCGCGCGGAACCGCCGCCGCCCCAGCAGAAAGACCTGGCCGTCGTCGACGATGTGCAGCCCGCCGATGCCCTGCTCGGCCACGCGCGCCGCGGTCTCTTTGTGGGCGAGCACCGGGCAGCCGTGCTTGCGCCGCAGGCGCTCGGCGTCGCCGACGTGGTCGACGTGGTGGTGCGTCAAGAAGATGCCGGCCACCCGCCGTCCCTCGAGGATGACGTCGAGGACGTCGTCGAAGCGGGCCTGCTCGTCGGCATACGGCGTCGCCGGATCGACCAGCAGCACATCGCCGGTGCCCAGCACGACGCAGTTGGTGCTCACCGCCGGCGGCAGCGTCGGCGTGCGGGTGTCGATGACGACGACGCCGTCGATCAGATCCCGCCGGCGGCGCTCGGGCTCGCTCGGCGGCAAGGCCAACGCACGCGCCACGACATCGACGTCGCCTTCTTGTTCGTGGGCGGCCAGGCGGGTCAGCACCAGGCGGATGGGCGGCAACAAGAAGACCGAGCCGGCCCGCCAGCCGTCGATCAAGGCCCCGGGCGACTGGAATTCGACGTCGACGAGCTCTTCTTGCAGGGCGGCGACCCGCAGCAGCCCGCTCGCGCCGCGATCGACGCCACCATCGGCGCCGCCATCGACGGCGTCGCCGACGTCGAGCAGGTAGCGGGTCACCAAGAAGGTGCCTTCGGCAGTGAGCCAGGTGCCGAGGTCCACGAGCCCGCGATCGTCGAGCACCAGCCCGTGATCGCGCAGCGCGGCCCCGAGGGGTCGGCCGCGCCGGACGTCGTCGACGACCCGCATCGGCGCGCTCGGCGCGCTCGGCCCGCTCGGCCCGCGGAGCGTGAGGTCAGCACCGGCGTCGTGCGCCGGGCGGCAGAGGCGCACCACGCCGGCCTCTTCGAGGGCTTCGCGCAGGGCCGCACCGCGACGCTGTCCGTCTGTGCCGGTGGTGCCGCTGAACAGGGGCAGGTCGACGTCGTCGTCGTCGACGGCGCCGCCCGGGAACGCCAGGGTGCCCGGCCACGAGCGCGCCAGGTGCGTGCGCGCGCCCACCAGCACCCGTCCGTCGCTGCGGCGCAGGATCAACGCCGCGCCTTGCTGCGGAGGTTGCCGCGGAGCCGGCGGATCGGGATCGGTCATGGCCGTCTTCGTCGGTCAGCGACGACGACGACGCAACAGGGCCGCGAGGCCGAGCAGGGGCAACCAGCCGGCGGGCCCACCAGCGCCGCAGTTGTAGACAGCCGAGCCCGAGATGATGCCCGGCAGCTCGTCGTCTTCGCCTTCGCCTTCGTTGGGGTTGAAGCCACCGCACAGCGGGAAGCCCTCGTCGCCCGGCGAGCAGTTGCCGACCGCGGTGGAGCCGCGATCGGTCGGGTCGGTCTCGCCGTCGTCGAGGCTGCCGTCGTCGTCGATGTCTTCGCCGGGCTCGCAGCGCCCGGCCCCCGCGGCGATGGCGCCATCGTCTGAGCCGTCGCAGCGGCCGTCGCCGTCGCTGTCGGGGTTCAAGGGGTCGGTCTGTCGGCCTTCGCGCTCTTCGTCGGCGTCGAAGAAGTCGCCGGTGGGGGTCGCGTCGTACGAGCCGGTCAGCACCTCGGTGCCGTCGCTGAGGCCGTCGCCGTCGGTGTCGGGGTCGAGCGGATCGGTCTCGTCGGCGTCGACGCCGTCGCCGTCTTCGTCTTCGCCGCCCTCGCAGACGCCGCTGACGCTGGTGGGTCCGTCGCACAGGCCGTCGCCGTCGCTGTCGGCGTTGGCGGCGTCGGTCTCGCCGGCGTCTTGCTGGCCGTCGGCGTCCTGGTCTTCGCTGCCGATGCACTGGCCGGGCAGGGCGCGGTTGCCATCGCACAGGCCGTCGCCGTCGGAGTCGCCCTCGCGCGGATCGGTCTCGCCCCCGTCGACGGTGCCGTCGGCGTCGCTGTCTTCGACGCCGTCGCCGATGCCGTCGTCGTCGCTGTCGCCGTCTTCGGGATCGGTCTCGTCGGCGTCGACCACGCCGTCGCCGTCGGTGTCTTCGATGTCGTTTGGCAGGCCGTCGCCGTCGGTGTCGTCGTCTTCGCCCTCGCCCTCTTCGCCTTCGCCCTCGCCCTCTTCGCCTTCGCCCTCACCTTCGCCCTCGCCGCCGCCGGGGACGTCGGTGGGATCGGTCTCGCCACCGTCGAGGTCGCCGTCGACGTTTGCGTCTTCGGCGCCGGAGCAGGTGCCAAAGGCGACGTCAAAGGTGCCGTCGCCATCGCAGAAGCCGTCGCCGTCGGAGTCGGTGTCGAGGGGATCGGTCTGGTTGCCGGGCTGGTCGTCGTTGGCGTCGATGTCGCCGCCCGGGTAGCTGCCGGTGGTGCGCTCGACGCCATCGTTGATGCCGTCGCCGTCGGTGTCGGGGTCGGTGGGATCGGTCTCGCCCGGCCCGGCACCACCGGCGCCGCGCGACCCGTCGCGATCGAGGTCTTCGCTGCCCGCGCAGGGTCCGAAGCCGGGACCAAACGTGCCGGTGCCGTCGCACAGGCCGTCGCCGTCGCTGTCGGCGTCGAGCGGATCGGTCTGGCTGCCGGCTCTGACGTTGTCGGCGTCGACGGGGCCGGCGTAGCTGCCGGTCAACACCTCGGTGCCGTCTGCGAGGCCATCTCCGTCGGTGTCGGGGTTGCGCGGGTCGGTCTCGCCGACGTCGACGACGCCGTTTTCGTTGTCGTCTTCGCCGTCAACGCAGTCGTCGAGGACGGGGTCGTCGACATCGCGGCTGCCATCGCACAGGCCGTCGAAGTCGGTGTCGGGCAGCAGCGGGTTGGTCTCGTCGGCGTCGAAGTCGCCCCCGTCGAGGTTCTCGCCGCCGAAGCACACGCCGGCGACGTCGTTGGGTCCGTCGCACAGGCCGTCGTTGTCGGAGTCGGGGTCGAGCGGATCGGTCTCGTCGTTGTCGCGTCGCCCACCGTCGTCGTTCTCACCGCCGACGCACACGCCGGCGACGTCGTTGGGTCCGTCGCACAGGCCGTCGTCGTCAGAGTCGGGATCGAGCGGGTTGGTCTCGCCCACGTCGACGGTGACGTCGCGGTCGCCGTCTTCGCCGCCGAGGCACACGAAGCCGACAGCGATCGAGCCCACCGAGATCGAGCCGTCGCACAGGCCGTCGCCGTCGGTGTCGGGGTCGGCGGGGTCGGTTTCGCCGCCGTCGATGTCGCCCTGCTGGTCTTTGTCTTCGGTGAGGTCGGGGAGGCCGTCGCTGTCAGCATCGTTGTCGTCGACCTGAACGACCAACAGCACATGGCCGACGGCGTCGATGCCCGTCGAGACGGCGACGTTGAGCGTGCTGCCGCCGACGAAGCGGTTGTTGGCCGGGGTCTGGGCATCAAAGGCGTCGGACAGGTCGTAGGTGTCGAGGTCGAGCCCGCTGGTTTCCGTGACCAACGAGATCTGCCCCTGGAATTCCGTCGAGATGCTCTCGTTGTAGAGGTTGCCCGCCGGCGAGGCCGTCGACGTGATGACGGGACCTCCACCGGGTGCGGTGATGGTGTTGCCGCCGTTGCACGGGCCCCGGCACAGGTTCAAGAATTCGCCGTCGTTCGTGCCGGTGAACAGGAACCGGTCGCCGCCGATGGCGACGTGGGTCAGCCGGCCGCCCGAGGGGGCGATCTGCAGGCGGTCAAAGGCGACGACGTTGGCGTTGCTCTGGTTCTGCTGCCCGACCATGCCGCGGGCGACCTTGATGACCGTGGGCGCGTTGTTCTCGGTGTCGCGAAAGATGAACAGCACGGCCCAGCCGCCGGCGTAGACGTCGTCGACAAAGGCGTTGACCTGTCCGGCGGCGTCGGTGGCCAGCGCGCGCTGGGCGGGCACGTTGAGGTCGTATTGGCAGCGGCCGCCGGGGGCGTTGAATTCG
>JBKJNL010000576.1:0-3431 GCA_046593615.1 Myxococcota bacterium
CCTCGACCTGCCGGCGGCGCCGATCCAGGCGGCGGCGTTGCTGCGGACGCCGACGCCTGGATCGGCGCCGCCGGCAGGTCGAGGCTGCTGAGCTCGAGGTCTTGCGTCACCCGCGCTGACGGGCGCATCGCCGCACTCGTCGTCGGAGCCGTCGCCGGAGCCGTCGTCGGAGCCGTCGTCGGAGCCGTCGTCGCAGTTGATGTCGTCGCAGCCGTCGCAGTCGTTGTCGTCGGCGTTGCGGTTGCCTGGATCGGCGTCGCGGGCAGGGCGTCGAGGCTGCTCAGGTCGAGGTCCATGGTGACGCGCGCCATCGACGACAACGGTGCTGCTGCCGGCGGGGCCGCTGACGGCGGCGCGGCTGACGGCGGCGCGGCTGACGGCATCGAGGCTGTCGGCGTGCGGGGCGTCGTGCTGAGGGCCTCCGCGGTCCAGGTCGTCGTTGCCGTCTGCGGCGGCGGCGTCGCCGTTTGCGGCAGGCCGGTCATCAAGGGCATCGGCGTCGGCGCCAGGGCCAGCGACGAGGCCATCGCGTCGGCGGGGTCGGTGGCCATCGGCGGCGCATCGCTGCCGAACTCCGGGCTCATCGGGACATCCGCGAGCAGCGACTCGGGGAACTGCGTCCCCGACAGCAGAGGCGTCGTCGCGGTTCGCGCGGGCGGGGCGCGACCCGGCAAGCCCGACGAGGTGCTCGTGCGGCCCGTCGAGCCGGGCAGCAGCGCCGTCGAGGACCGCGGCGTCGGCGTCCGCACCTGCGCGTCCGGATCGGACGGACCGGTCGCGTCCATCTCATCCGACGGCGAGCCGGCGACGGCAAAGAGCTCGTTGGTGCGGGTGCGCTCGATGCTCGAGGGCAGGCTCAAGGGAGTCGGCGCCGTGGAGGCTGCGCCGGAGGCAACTTCGTCGTCGTCGTCGTCACCGAAGCGTGTGGTCTCATCGAGCCAGCCGGCGTCGACGGCGCCGGGCGGGGTCAGGCGCGCGCTGGCCGGCGCGGTGGGTGTGTCCGAGCGTGAGGCGGCCAGGGCAATGAGGGGGCCGTCGACGGCAGCAAGGCCATCGGCCGACGACGTCGTCGATGCCCGGCCGGGAAAATGGCCGGGAAGGTGAGCGGCGAGGTGGCCGGCGATCAGCTCGCGCGCGCGGTCGTC
This sequence comes from Myxococcota bacterium, assembly GCA_046593615.1. Classification (GTDB taxonomy): domain Bacteria; phylum Myxococcota; class UBA727; order UBA727; family VGSZ01; genus VGSZ01. Next base: position 1,146 of record JBKJNL010000576.1, read on the forward strand.
GACGGTGACGAATTCGACGGAGAAGCCGTTGCCGGTTTCGTCGTCGCCGACGTCGACGGCCACGGCGTCGATGCCGCCGCCCTGCTCGGCGTCGAGCTCGAGATACACAACCGTGCCCGGCGGCAGGGGGCGGTCGCTGGCAATGAACGCCGCCGACGTCGACAGCTGCACGATCCGGTCGATGCGCGCCGAGAGCCTGGACTCGTGCCAGACCGTCACTGGCGTCGTCAAAGTCAGCAGCACGGCGTCGGCGGCCTTGTCGGTTTCAGAGGTCATTCATGCGTCGTTCATGCGTTGCAGGCCGACGCCGAAGCTAGCAGAACTCCGACGTGGACCAAGAACGACGACGCCCCAAGGGCCCTCGCTGTCCGACGTGCAAGAAACCGCTCCCGGACGGGCTCGCGCCGCGCGACCCCGTGCGGCCCTTCTGCTGCGAGCGCTGCAAGATGGTCGACCTGTCGAAGTGGCTCGGCGGCGAGCACGCCATCGCCGGCGACGAAGCCCTCCCCGACGTCGACGAGAACTGACGTCGAGAACTGACGTCGAGAACTGACGACGACAAGCCGGTGGTTGGCTACTTGTCGAGGCGCAGCCAGCGGCGGGTGTTGTCGACGTAGATCTTCTTCAAGACCGCCGGCGGGAGGTTCAGCCCCTGGTAGCGACCGTCGCCGTCGCGACCCTTCTCGAAGTATTTGCTGTAACCAGCGGCCAGCTCAGTTGAAAAGACATCTTTTTCAAGATGATCACGCGTGGCCCAGATGACCTTGGTGTACCACGAAGGCGTCTTCTCTGCGTTTCCAGTAATGACCGAGTCGGTGCCCCAGATGATCTGGTCTTGAAACTCGTTGAAAAAGGCCTGGAACTTCGGCTTCGCCGGCTCGATGGCCGACATGCCGTTCAGCAGGATCTCGCGGGTCCCGAGGCTGGTGTCGACGATCAGGTTCTTGTGCTTGCGCATGAGCACCGAGAGGCGATTCATGCTTGAGCCCTCGGGCTTCCAGAATGTGACGCCGTAGTGGGGCACCATGATGTTCAGCCGCGGGTGCTTGGCCATGACGGCCTCGAACTCGTCCATGAACTTCGCCAGGTTGATGTGCCAGTTGATGGGCAGCTGGGTCTCTTCCAGATAGTCGAGGACGGGCTCCATGTCGGGCGGGGCCAGGGGACCGTCATAGAAGTTCGAGTGGCCGCTGTAGATTTTCAGGCCCTTTGCGCCCTCTTCGACGTGCTTCTTCAGTCGATCGAGCTTGTCGGAATCCTTGGGATCAATGGTGCAAAAAGGAATCAGCTCGCCCGGAAATTGTTTGCTGGCCTGGAGCACGGTCTCGAAGTTCTGCGACATGCCGGGCTCGCCCTTGTCGGTGCCGGTGCCCGAGAGGGTGAAGTTCGAGCTCGAGACGATGACGGTGGCGGTGATGCCGGCAGCTCGGGCCGCGGGCAGGTACTTCTCGAGGTCTCTCAGCTTGTAGAGGTGCTCGTGGGCGTTGATGAGCCCCGGGTACTCCTGCGCGGGCTTGCCTTCGGCGATCTGGCGCTTGAGTGCTGCGACCTCGGCTTCGAGCGCGCGGATGACGCGCTCGTCTTCGATGGGCCGCGGCGGCGGCGTCTTGCGCTTCTTGTCTTCGCTGGCGTCGTCGGCGTCTTTGACCTTCTGCTTGCCGCCGTCTTCGGTGGGCGGCTTGCAAGCGGCCACGGAGGCGACGGACACGGGGACGACGACGGTGGCGAGGGCGAGGCAGAGGGCGCGCATCATGGCGGGGGCTCCAGGCAACGAACGGCCCCGCTGAGGGGCTGTCAGGTCAGGCGTCAGGCGTCAGGGCTCAGAGCGAGTTGAGAAGCTCGATCACCGAGCCGCCGCGCTCGCGGGTGACGTAGGCAAAGACCAGGCACATCTCGTCCTGCGTGCTCTCGCCCCAATGGATCGGCTCGGTGCGGCCGCTCGTGTCCCAGCTGCATTTGACATCGAGCTGCTGGCCGCCGTCGACGACGATGGGCTGTTCGTAGAAGGCCAGCTGCTGCCACGAGAAGTCCCAGCGCTGCACGTCGCCCAGGCACTCTTCGTCGCTGCCGTCGCTGTCGCCGATGGGACGGCGCGAGAGCGCCAGCGTCTGCCCCATGGTGTGCATGTGCGGGAAAATGCCGTGGATCTCGAGGGGCTCGGGCAGGCCGAGCAGCGACGTCGTAAAGGCGAACTCGACGCTCGGCACGTTGGGCGCCAGCTCGAAGCTGTCGTCGGCGAGGGGCAACAAGACCGCATCCTTCTCGACCGACGGCGTCATCGCGAAC
>JBKJNL010000583.1:0-4725 GCA_046593615.1 Myxococcota bacterium
CCCACGGCGTCGGCGTCGACGTCCTCGTGTGCAACGCCGGTGCGAACTTCCTGGCGCCGGCGGCGTCGATCTCGCCCAACGGCTTCGCCACCGTCATCGGCACCGTGCTGCTCGGCACCTGGAACACCGTGCACACCTGGTTCCCGCACTTGAGCGAGCGACACATCGGCAACCGCGCCGGGGCCTCGATCGTGATGATGGCCGCCACCAACGGCTACACGGCGTCACCGCTCATGGCCCACTCCGGCGCGGGAAAGGCCGGCATGTTGAACCTGACGCAGACCCTCGCCGTCGAATGGGCGACGTCGAAGATCCGCGTCAACGCCGTGGCCCCCGGCCCCGTCGACACCGAAGGCGCCAACGCCCGCCTGTGGTCCGACCCCGAGGCCCGCAAACGCGTCGAGCGCACCGTGCCGCTCGGGCGCATGGGCAACGTCGACGACTGCTCCGACGCCGTCTTGTTCTTGTGCTCGCCGGCGGCGCGCTTCATCACCGGCACCACCGTCACCACCGACGGCGGCAACTTCTTGAAGCCGCTGCCCGAACTGCTCTGACTGCGATCAGGCCGGCGTCGGCGTCACCGGCGCCACCGCCGGCAGGTTGCGGGCGGCCTGCATCAGCACATCGACCTCGGCGCGCAGGGCCCGCTGCTCGCGGCGCACGCGCTCGATGAAGCGGCCGCGCAACAGCGCGCGCAAGAAGCGCCAACCGTCGCGCAGCGAGGTGCGGGCCTGGGCCACGAGGGCCGGGCGGCGGGCCACCAGGCCGGCGACGGCGACGATGGGCGCGGCCAGGCACGACACCGCGTGCCGCACGACGGCGCTGGCGACGACGCGGCGCCGCTCGTCGGGACGGGCGCCAAGGCGGGCCAGGTCGAGGGCGTGGTCGGCGACGCGATCGCGCAGGCGGTCGAGCTCGGCCGGCGCGCGGGCGCGCAGGCGACGGATGCCTTCACCCAGGGCCGCGAGCGTGCGCGGTTGGTCGGCGCCGGCGCTGTGCAGCACTGTGGCGGCCTCGAGCAGCGGCAGGTCGTCCCAGCTCTCGAGGTGCAGCGTCACGCCGCGCAAGGCTGCTTCGATGCGCTGCGTGAGCGCGACCACGGCGGCGGGCTCGTCGTCGCGCCACTGCGGCAGCAGATCGGTCCAGGCGATGGGCTCGCCGACGAGGCTGACGGCTTCGCTGCCGAGGCGGTGCTTGTCGCGGTAGAGCAGCCCGAGCGGCACGATGCGCAACGACGACGGGGCACCGGCGGCGGCGGCGATGCGCGCTGCCGCGCCATAGGCGACGCGGGCGGCGCCCGAGTGCACCGGCAACACACCCGGCTCGTCGTGGCTCAGGCCCTCGGGGAACAACAGCAGGCAGCCGCCGTCGCCGACGACGCGGGCGACGGCGTCGAGGGAGCCGCGGGTCTCTGCCTTTGCCGCCTCATCGCGCTCGCCGTCACAGGCCCGGTGCACGGGCAGGGCGCCGACGCCGCGCATGAGCCACGACATCGGCGGCCGGCGAAACAGCGGCGCCTTTGCCAGGCTCGCCGCCGGCCGGCCGATGGTGCGCAGGGCGATGGCGACGTCGACCAGCTGGTTCACGTGGTTGGCGACGACAATCAGCGGTCCGTCGGCGGGCACAGCGCCGCCCAGGCGGACGCGCCGATAGAACGTGTCGATGAGCAGGCCGGTGGCCCCGAGAATGAGTGCGCGCGCCATGTCCAAGCGTAGCGTCTCGTCGTCTCGCGCTCGCCCGCGCCGCCCTCGTTATCCGCCGGCCGGCACATCGCAGTAGCCACGACCCGCGCCGGGCCCGACGCCACCGATGAGCGAGACGCACTCCTGGCCGGCCTCGCAGTCGGCGACGCCGCCGCACACCGGTTTGCAGAAGCGCACGCCGTCGCCGTCAGGGTCGTAGTCGCACATGCCGGCCGGCAACGTGCCTGTGACCGCGCAGGTGAAGCGCTCGAAGTTGGTGCCGCAGGAAGCACCCAGGGCGGCGGGGTCGACGATGCCTTGCTGGCAGAAGTCGTCGGGGTCGCCGTAGCCGCAGGTGCCGGCGCCGACGGCGCAGCCTTCGCCGGCCAGCACGTCGCAGGGCAGTTGGCAGGCACCGAGCACGCAGATCTGCTCGGCGGCGCAGCCGGTGATGGAGGTCGTCGGCGCCTCGGCGTAGCAGTCGACGTCGACGCCGCCGCAGTCGCAGTCGCAGACGCCGTCGCCGGCGTTGTAGGCGTCGTCGTCGCAGGTCCAGGTGGCGGGCACGAACTTCACGTCGAGCTCGACATCGCCGACCGACAAGCACAGCCCACCGGGCACGGGCTCGGACTCGAGCGCCTCGCCGCCGATGGTGCTCTCGACGAGCTCGAGACCCGCGATGCGCCCGACGAGATCCAGCGCTTCGCGGGGATTTTTCTCGACGGTGATGGCGCCGGCGCTCTGGAAGAACACCCGCCCCGGCGTCGAGAGCTCGTCGATTTGATCGGCGAACACCAGCAGGCACTCGTGGCAGCCGCCGTAGTTCTGGTTCGGCGCGTCATCGAGGGCAAACGTGCCCGCGCCCAGGTCGCCGATGCGCTCGTTGTAGTTGAAGAACTGCAGCACCAGAAAATCGGGCGCCCCGGTGTCGAGCTCGGTGAGCACCTCGGCCTGGTAGTGGGTCGAGACGTCGTCCTGGAAGGTAAAGGTGACAGGCCCGAGCTCGATGGGCTGGCACGCGTCTGCGCCTTCGCCTTCGCCTTCGCCTGCTTCCCCTTCCCCTTCTGCGACGACCGGCGGTGGGGTCTCGGGACAGGCCGCGAGCAGCAGATGCAGGGGGAGGACCAGCGAGCAAACAGCGAGACGGGTCATACCGGTGACTTGCTCAATAGAACAATCGTGCGCAAGCGCTTTCGTCGTCGTCGGCGTCGGCGCCATCACCACGGGACCTGCGCCGGATCAGCAGCGCTGCGCGCCGAACAGCTCGTCGACGCTGAAGAGCAGGGCGCTGCCGTAGGGCCGGGTCTGCGGCAGGAACAAGACCTCGGGCTCCTCGAGCGTCATCACGCCGATGAGGTGGGCCTGGATGTGCCGCCCGAGGATGGACCGCATCATCTCGCGCGAGACCACGCCGGCTTCGATCAAATGCTCGGCGATGTTCTGCCCGCTGGCGCGACAGCGCGAGAACGCATCGCGCACGTCTTTGAGCGAGGCGCCCTGGGCCCGCACGACGGCCTCGGTCAACGACCGCGCCCCCGGCGACGACGACGACGAGCAGTGGGCCCAGGCGACCTGGCCGTGGTGCACGTAGACGCGGCCGACGCCGTCTTTGCCGCGGACGACGACTTCGCCTTCGATGTCCTTCAGCAGGCACTCGCGCAGCGCGGCCTCGGCGGTGCCCGGCCCGTCACCTTTCTTCAGCCGGCGCACGCCCTCGGCGCGGCGGGGATCGGCTGGCGGCACCATCGTGGTGAACGCTGTCGATGACGGCGCCGACGTGAAGCCTGCGGTCTGCGTGGCCTTGATCAGCTCCACCGCGGTGGCCCCGTCGCGCGGGTACAGCGCCGAGCGCACGCGCACCGACAACGTCAGCGACGTCTGCTGCTCATGCAGCGACAGCGCCTTGAACAAGCGATCTTCAAAGCGCTTGCGCCCGAGCGGACCGGCCTCGTGCAACAGCGCCAGGAACATCGATCGCGAGGCCCGCACCAACAGGTCGCCGCTGCGCACCACGCGGCGGACGTGCGGCACCAGCGACTTCGGCGCGCCGCCGTCGACGTCGATGGCGACGACGGTGAAGCGGGCGCTCTCGATGCGGGCGGCGCGGGCGACCTCGTCTTCGAGGCGCGTGAGAAAACGGCGGCGGGCGATGTGGTCGGAGAGAGGCTCTTTGCCGCCGAGGGCGAGCAGGTACTCGACCTCACCGCGCAAGGCTTCGACCTCGGCCAGCAACAGCTCGCGCTCCAACAGCAGGTCTTCGACGTCGTCACCGTCGGCCATGGTTCCAGGCTAGGCCCGAAGCGCGTCGGGCGCGAGCTTCCGGTCTGTGGCGGGTGTCGTGTGGCGCGTCAGGGGTCGATGATGCCGGCGCAGTCTTCGGCGCAGCCGAATTCTTCGCCCTCGACGCAGTCGCTGTCTTCGACGCAGGCGTCGCAGGTGTTGACGCGCGTCTGGAAGTCGGCGTCGCCGACGGCCTGGTCGGCGCAGGCCTCGGTGCAGGCGCCGGCGTCGAATTCGGCGTCGTTGCAAGAGGCGTAGCGGTCGCAGGCGGTCTGGCACTCGGCGGTGGCATCGAAGCCGCCGCACGACGTCGCCGCCAACACGATGATCGTGAAGCACAGGGCCAGCAGCACCAACGGCAGCGCGGTGCGCCACGACGCGCCGTCGCCGCCGCAGAAGCGGGTCAGCGGTCCGGGTGTGGGGTGGGTGGTTTCCATGCTGCCTCCGAGCCGTTGGCGGTGACACCGTCGGCAACGTCACAGGACGAAGCAGACGTCGTGCCGTGTCGTCGTTGCTCGCCCGGCAGTCCGCTCCAGCACCGCTCGGGGCCGGCTGGGCGATCGGAAGGTCGCGCCGCCCTGGCACGGTGGGGCGGATCGCGACACGCGGTTCGAGGGCCGGCGAGCGCGTCAGGGAGCGACGAGGGGCTTGCCGTCTTTGCCGAACGACAGGAGCCGGTCGTCGAGCAGCAGGTGGATCTCGTCGACGCGGTCGTTGGCAAAGGTCATCGAGCCCACGCGAGCGGCCAGGGTGGCGTCGTCGA
>JBKJNL010000701.1:0-2563 GCA_046593615.1 Myxococcota bacterium
GTGGAGCCACGTTGACGTCGGCACCGCGCCAGCGGCGCAGCCGCACGAGGCCGCCAAGCGCACCGTCTACTTGAATGCCCCGCCCGACGAGGGAGCGGTGGCCTTTCCGGTGGGCACGGTCATCGTCAAGACCGGCAGCGGCGGCGAAGCCACCGGCGAGGCCGGCGACGAGGTGCACGCCATGGTCAAGCGTGGCGGTGCGTTCAACAAAGACGGCGCCCGCGGCTGGGAGTGGTTCGAGATCCGCATCCCCGACGGCGATGACGATCCGGCGCTGGTGTGGCGCGGTGAGAACCCGCCCGAAGGCGAGAGCTACGGGTGTCCCGCCGGGCAGGTCTGCGACGGCGAAGGCCTGACCTGCAACGACTGCCACGCTGGCGCCGTCGGCAACGACTTCGTCAACGCACCACAGCTCGCGCTCGGCGACTTCGACAGCAGCCTGCTGGGTGGTGCGCCGTGATCGTCTTTGCGCTCCTGCTCGCGGCCCACAGCGCCCCGGGCCCCAGCGACCCTGGAGCGGGCGACCCTGGAGCGGGCGACCCGGTCGCTCCGGCGCGCGACCACGGTCCGATCCTGCAGCTGCCGCCTGAGAGCGACGGCAACGACGACGACGACGACAAAAACGGCGAACGGGCCAACGACGGCGGCGACGACGACGGCTTCAAGCTGCCGCAAGGCGTCGGCCTCGGCAGCGACGTCGCCGACCACGTGCTGTTGCGCGGTTTGCAAGACATGCGCTTGCAGGCCGGCCACACCGTCGTCGGCGGCTACGGGCAGATCAATGGCACGGCGCTGTCGGTGGGCCCGTCCGACGACGGCGGCCCCATCAACAACCCGAATTATTCGGCGAGCGTGCGGCGCTTCGTGCTGTTCGTGGCCCACACCTTTGGCGAGAGCGGCCTGGCCAAAGACCTGCGCTTCTACGGCGAGCTCGAGTGGGAAAACGCGATCGCCTGCCGCACTTGCGTGGGCTCGGTCGAAATCGAGCAGGGCTTCGTCGAGTGGAGCCTCGTGAAGCGTCCCGACCGCGACCTGCTCGCGCTGCGTGCCGGCCTGCTCATCATTCCCATCGGCATCATCAACCAGTGGCACGAGCCGCCGGTCTTTCACGGCGTCGAGCGGCCGCGCGTCGAAGAAGGCGCGATCATCCCGACCACGTGGCGCGAGCTCGGTGCCGGCGTCACCGGTCAGCCCCTGCCCGGTCTGCGCTACGAGGCCTATTTGACGACGGGGCTCGATCCGACGGGCATCACCCCCGAGGGCTTCGTCGGCGCCCGCAGCAACGGCGGCCGGGCGCCGGCGCAGACGCTGCAAATCAGCACCCGCGTCGAGCTCGAGCCCACGCTCGGCTTCCTCGTCGGCGCCAGCGGCATCGCCGGTGACCTCGGCGGGTCGATCCTCGGCGCCCGCTCCTTCTTCGACGTCAACGGCGACCCGCTGCCGCTGGTGTTGCCGATCTACGCCTGGACCCTCGACGCCCGCGTCCGCCGCTTCGGCGTCGAAGCCAAAGCGTTGATCGGTGGGTTCCACATGCCGAACGCCGGCGACCTCATGCAGGCCCGCCGCGCCGACGGCAGCCTGCTGTTCCCGGTCAAGGCCAACACCGGCAGCAACGAAGCCCTGCCCCAGCGCACCATCGGCCTCGAGCTCGAGGTCGCCTACGACGTGCTGCGCCCGCTGCAGGTGACCGAGCAGCAGCTGCTGCCCTTCGTGCGCCTCGAGGTCTACGACGGCCACGCCGAGGTGCCTGACGGCTTCGAGCGCAACCCGGCGCTGTCGGTGCGCGAGCTGACCGCCGGGCTCAGCTGGCGGCCGATCCAGCAGGTCGTCATCAAAGCCGACGTGCAGGCCAGAAACCGCCGCCTCGGCCTCGACGAAGCCCAGGGCAACGTCGGCGTCGGCTTCATGTTCTGAGCGTCGTCAGCGCGCTTGTCGGCACCGCACGCCTCAGCGCCGCACGCCTCAGCGCTGCACGCCTCAGCGCTGGGGGCGCGCTGGGGCGCTCGACGGGCTCGACCAATCCGCGGGGTAGGTCACGTAGAAGACGCGCACCCGGCTCGGCGTGCCAAAGACGATGCGGCTGCCCTTCGGAATGTAGAAGACGTCGCCGGCGCGGCCTTCGATCACCCGCCCGTCGATCGTGATCTGCAAGACGCCCTCGAGCACCAGGTCGACCTCGTCGTAATCGAGCGACCAGGGGAACGAATCGTCGCGACCCCAGCTCATGATGCCGGCGGTCATGGGCGAGCCGTCTTTGCCGGTGACGAGGTCGGTCAGGCCGACTTTGTGGTCGGGGCCGGCGCCGGTGAACGTGCCGAGGCGCACCGACTTGCCCCGCACCACGAGCACGCCCGATTTGTCGACGACGCGGTCGGCGCTGCCGGCGTCGGTCACGGGCACGAGGGCGGCCGCCGCCGCCGCCTTTGCTGGCACTCCAGTCGACGAGGACGACGACGACGACGACGACGACCGAGCCCGCTTCTGCGCCTGCCCGGCACCGCCGACGTCGTCAAAGGTGACGCCGAGCTCGCGGGCGCGCGTCCAGGCCTCGGGCGTGACGATG
>JBKJNL010000328.1:0-5463 GCA_046593615.1 Myxococcota bacterium
TCCTTTGCGCGCCCCTGCGCCCGACCCCCTCGAAGCCCGACCGAGCTTCGGCAAGGGGCTCACGGTGCCGCCGCCCGACCCCCTCGAGGCCCGCCCCAGCTTTGGCAAGGGCCTCGCGGTGGCACCCCCTCTGCCCGACCCCCTGAAGGCCCGCCCCAGCTTCGGCAAAGGCCTCACGGTGGCCCCACCTCCGCCCGACCCTGTCGAGGTCCGCACCAAGGGGCTCACGGTGCCGCTGCCGCCGCTGGCCGCGAAGCCCCCCTCCGCGCTTCCGGCCAGCATGCTGCCGGGCAGCGCGCGGACGCCGACCGAGCCCTCGCCCGAGAGCAGCCGCCCGACGGTGCGCCCGGGGGCGTCTCTCGACCCGTTCGTGCCCCCGCCCGAGAGCAGCCGCCCGACGGTGCGCCCCGGCCTGGCCGGCCTGGACCCCGTGATGCCGCCCGAGCGGCCGCGGCTGTCGTCAAAGGTGCCTGCGCCGGCGGCGCCGGGGTCCGCGTCACCCGCCAGCGGGCTGCGCCGCCTCGCGCGCTCGCCGGTGCTGCAGGGCGTCGGTGCCGCCGCGGCCCTCGTTGCCTTTGTCGCCTTTGCCTTTGCCGGCGGTGGCGGCTTCAGCGCCGAAGAGCGCGCCGCCCTCGCCGCCCTCTACCGCGGCAGCGTGGCCGCCGATGTTGTCGACGACGCCGACGTGCTCGCCGCCATCGCCGTCGTCCACGCCAGCGTCGCGGGCTCTGCGCCGCGCGGCGCGCCGGCGGATCGGCTGCGCGTGATCCGTCTCCCTGGCGCGCACGTCTTTGCGCTGCCCGATGGCACCCTGGTGATCAGCGTCGACCTGCTCGGCGCCCTGCAGACCGAGGCCGAGCTCGCCGCCGTGCTGGCCCACGCCCAGGGCCACTTCGACGCCGGCCACATCGACCGCGGCCTCGCCGCCGCTCTCGACCAACGGAGCGCCGCGCTCGCCGGCCTCGACGGCGGCCCCAAAGACGCAGCCCTCGCCGTGGCGGCCCTCGGCGACACCGAGGGCTACGACAGCGCCGACGAGCGCGCCGCCGACGCCGACGCCGCCGACGCCCTGCGCACCGGCTCCTGGGACCCGCGCGGCTTGCGCGACGCCATCGACCACGTCCGCGGCGACGAACACGCAGCCAGCTGGCTGGCGCGCCACCCCATCGACGCCCAGCGGCGCGCCGGCTGGAGCGTCGCCGAGCGCGCGCAGGACGGGGCACCAGCGCAACTGGGCAGCGGCGTCGGGCGCGTCAACCGCCTCGAGTACGAGACCCGCGTGCTCGATCGCCTCTTTCCCAACCGCGTGCGCGCGAAGCCGCCGACGCCGGCCCAGGAGGCGCCGCCGCCGCCGACGACGACGCCGTGGCCGAACCGCACGTACACGCCCGCTCCGGGCTGACGCGCACCGTCGTCAACGCATGCGACGTCACCGGCGCACACGAAAAAACGGCGCACACGAAAAAACGGCGCCCAGAGGCGCCGTCATTTCTCAGACTCTCAGCTGTCGGACAGCGTCAGCAGCGGTGCTGCTCAGCCCTTGACCTTGAAGAGCTCTTCACGCGAGAGGGTCGAGCCCTTGTTCTCGAGGGAGTTCTTGCGCTGGCGGCCGCGGCTGCGGAGCTTGCGCTGGCGAACGGTGCTGGACTGCTTCATCGAACTGGCCATGACGACTCCACTCGGCTGCCGAAGGTCGGCAAAAATTGGCGGGATCGCCCCGCGGATGTTTTCCGACTCTCGACGTAGCAGGCGCTGCGCGCGGGCTCAAGCCGGCTTCTTCGTCGCCTTTTTCTTCGTCGCTTTTTTTGCCGCCGCGGGCTTCGACACGACCTTGGCAGCCGGCTTGGCAGTCGGCTTGGCAGCCGGCTTGGCAGCCGGCTTGGCAGCCGGCTTGGCCGCTTTGGCGGACGCCTTTGTCGCGGTCTTGGTCGCGGTCTTCGTCGTCGGCTTCGGTGCCTCGGTGACCGCGGCCTTTGCCCTGGGGCGGCCCCCGGGGACGCCGGTGCGGCGCTGGCGCTGCACCTCGTAGAGCAGCAGCGTCGCGGCGTCGGCGGCGTTGAGGCTCATGTCGCTGGCAACCATCGGGATGGCCGTGACGTGGTCGCAGGCCTCGCGGGTCAGGCGGCGCAGGCCGCGGTCTTCGCCGCCGATGACGAGGACGGTGGGGCCGGTGAGGTCGACGTCCCACGGGGCGCCCTTGCCGTCGGCTTCGGCGCCGACGACCCAGGCACCCTTCTCTTTCAACAGCTCGATGGCCCGGCGCAGGTTGATGGCCTGGGCCACCGGGATGCGGCACAGCGCGCCGGCCGAGGCCTTGATGGCCGACGCCGTCGCCGTCGCTGCGCGATCGGCGGGGATGACGACGAGGCCGGCGCCCAGCGCGTAGGCGGCGCGGACGGCGGCGCCGAGGTTTCGGGGGTCTTCGATGCCGTCGAGCACGAGGGTGAGGTTCGGGGCTTCGGCGAAGTCTTCGACGTCGGCGAAGGGGAACGGCGTGCACTGCAGCACCACGCCCTGGGCCACGGCGACGTCGCGGCCGCCGGCGAGGGCGTCGGTGGTGGCGTGGTCGACGAGGCGGGTCTTGATGCCGTTCTTGAGCGCCAGGGCCACGAGGGGCTCGAGGTCGCGGTGGTCGGTGTGGAACATCAGCTCCACGCGGGCCGGCTGGAACTGCAGCGTCGCCTCACAGGCGTGGCGGCCGTAGACGCAGAGGTCGGGCAAGAGCGCGCGCGGCAGGCCCTTCAGGGCCGCGTTGGGCGACGTGCCGGGGATCGGGATGGGCGCGCCCTTGGGCAGCGGCTTGGCCGCGGGCTGGCGCTGCCAGGGGGCGCGGGGCGCCCAGTCGGAGCGGGGGGCCACGGGGCGCTCGGGGGCGGGCGGCCGGTGCTTGTTGTCCATGCGCTCTTGCGATCGCCCTTTGCGCTCGCCGCGATCTCGTTCACCGCCGCGATCACCGCCTCGATCACCGCCTCGATCACCGCCGCCACCGCCGGCGCGGCCACCGCCGCCCCCGCCGTCGCGGCCGCCGCCGCCGCGACCGCCGCGATCACCGCCACCGGGCGGACCGCCGCGGTTGGCGCTGGGGTTGCCGGGACGATCAGAACGGCCGGGATGGGGGCGCTTCATGGGGTGCTCCTGCTGGTGATGCGGGCCGCGCGCTGCTGTTGGCCGCGGGCGATGTCGAGGGCGAAACGCCGGGCCGCGGCGCGGCGGTCCGGGGCGTTCTTGATGGGGCGGCCGACGACGATGACGTCGCTGCCGCGGGCGATGGCTTCGTCTGCCGGCAGGGTGCGGACCTGGTCGTCGCTGGCGTCGGAGGCGGCGCGTACGCCGGGGGTGACCAGCACGAGCCCGGGGGCCACGCGCTGCACGGCTTCGATCTCGAGCGGAGAGCAGACGACGCCGCCGACGCCGCACTCTTTGGCCAGGCGGGCCAGCAGGGGCACGAGGGTGACGGCGCCGCCGGCGTGGCCCGAGCGCACCAGCTCGTCGTCGCTCAGGCTCGTGAGCGCGGTGACCGCCAGCAGCGTCGTCTTTGACGAGCCTTCTGTGACGGCGTTGACGGCGGCTGCGAGCATCGCGGGTCCGCCGCTGGCGTGCAGCGTGAGGTAGCGGACGTCGAGGTCGACGGCGCGTTTGACGGCGCTGGCGACGGTGTTCCCGATGTCGTGCAGCTTCAGGTCGAGGAACACGTCGACGCCGCGGGCGCGGACCTGCTGCACGATCGAGGGTCCGCAGGCGATGAACAGCTCGAGCCCGATCTTGAAGACGCCGACGTCGCCGTGCAGCTCGTCGACCAGCGCGAGGGCCGCGGCGGCGTCGGGGACGTCGAGGGCGAAGCACAGCTGCGAAGCGGGAGCGGGCGCGGTCACGTTTTTCCCATACGTGCCTCACCTCTGTTGGGCGAGGAGGATGTGCGGGCTCGGGCGAAAACAGCCTGATGTCTCTGTCGGCGGCTTCTTCGCTGTCTCCGGCGACGTCTCTGCTGTCTCCGTCGGCGGGCGCGCTTGTCGGCCGCGGCGATCGTCACGCACCATGCGCCTCCACCCCGGGGGGTCCATGAGCAGCATCAACAGCCCGATCAAGCCAAAGACGACGACGCCGACGACCACGCCGCAGACGACGACGAGCGGGGGCGCCGGGCCGAAGCCAGACGACGGCGTCTCCAGCGTCGACGACGACCCGAGCATCACCGACATCGACGCGGCCAAAGGGCAGTCCGTCAGCGACGGCATGTCGATGGAGCCCGCGGTCGAGACGAAGCGCAAGCCGTTCCAGAACCCGGCGTCGATTGAATGGAACCCGTCGTCGATGTCGGCGACCCGGGGCTCGGCGACCAGCTCGTTGTCCGGCTCGTCGAGCCAGGCGCCGACAAAAGTCGATGAAGCCGTCAAGACCAGCGACACCAACGCCGTCGGCCGCATGCTGTCGGCGAGCATCGGTCAGCTCGAGAAGGGCGAAAAAGCGGTGGTCGGCGCCAAAGCCGGCTTCGCTGAAGAGCTCGCGGTCGAGGGCGAAGCCCACGTCGAGATCTCGCGTCGCAAAGACGGCAAGTACGAGGTCAAGCTCGACCAGCGCGCGTTCGTCGGCGTCGGCGTCGAGAACAACGTCGGCACCCAGAAGACCGGCAGCAGGGCCGGCCTTGTCGAGGGCGCCGAGCTGGTGTTTGTCGCCGACACGCAAGAAGAAGCGGCCTCGATCGCCACCGCCGTCGTCGCCGCCGCCGCCCTCGGCAACGCCGTGATGCCGCTCGTCGGCGCAGCCGTCGGCGTCCTGCTGGCCGGCGCCGACACCGGCAAGCTGGCCGAGGTCAAATACGAGCTCGGCCTCGGCGCTGCCGTCGAGGCTGAAGCCAAGCTCGCCGACGCCGAGGTCAAGCTCGAGGCCGGCGTCGAGGGCACCATGGCCCTCGTCTACGAGGCCACCACGGGCGAGGTCTACCTCGAGGTCAGCAGCGCCATCGAGGGCGAGGCCGCTGCTGGTCAGCACGGCGCGGTGCTTGCGGGCGGTGAGCTCGAGGGGCGGATCACCGTGCGCGTGCCGCTGGGTCGGGTCACCGATCCGGGGGTGCTCGCCGACCCCGAGATGCAAAAGAAGCTGATCGCCGAAGCCAGGCTGAACCCGGCGACGACGACGATGAAGTTCGAAGGCAAGGTCGTCGGTGGCGCCGTCGCCGAAGGCGCTGCCGTCGAGGTCGAAAAAGAGATCAAGGGCAACCGGCTCGACGAGCTGTTCGCCAGCGGCGGCTGGAGCGTGCAGGTCGACGGCGTCGTCGGGCCCAAGCTCGGCGGCGGCATCGGTCCGGCGTCGGGCGAGGTGGCCGCCCAGCGCCACATCAAGATCTACGAGCCCGATCCCGGCCAGAGCCTCGAGGCCCAGCTCAAGGACGTCGCCGACCACAAGTCGCAGATCGAAAACAAGCTGCTCAAGGAGAAACAGAAGGAGACCAACCGCACCCGCTGA
>JBKJNL010000366.1:0-5419 GCA_046593615.1 Myxococcota bacterium
GGCGATCGACTTCGCGTAGAAGAGATGGGCTTCGGGCACCGCCACGCGGTTCGCGGTGGCAGCGTCGACGATCGCCTTGAGCGCGGCCTCGGCGCGGGCTTGATCGGCGCCCCGGAACGAGGCTTCGGCAAGCCAGGCGCCGACGACATCGCCGCCGCCGGCTTCGTTCAGGACCAGCAAGCGATCGGCGGCCCGGCGGGCTTCAGCGACGTCAAACGCGCGGTTGGCGAGGATGATCGCCCGCAGCAACAGCGGGTCGTCACCCTCGCTCGGCATCATGCGCCGGGCTTCGGCGAGGGCGGCGCGGGCGGCGGGGGCATCGGCGCTGCGGGCTTCGACGACGGCTTCGATCACCGACGCCGGCGCCGATTTCAGGCCGAGCTTCTTGAACAGCGCGAGGCTCTTCTTGGCGCTGGCGAGGCTCTGCGGGCTGTCGCCCTCGGCAGCGAGGCGGGCGGCCGCGAGCAGCACGCGCGGGTCGTCGGGTGCGGCGGCCACCGCGGCGTCGAGGGCGGCTTTTGCGCCGGCGGCGTCGTTCTGGCGGGCGCGCAGCGCGGCTTCGACGAGCGCGACGTCGGCGGCTTCGGCGCCTCCGGACCCGCTCAGCTCGCGGGCCTGGGTGACGAGGCCGAGCGCGCTGCCGAGGTCGCCGCGGGCCGTGGCCCGCTCGGCGAGGCCGAGCTTCTCGACGACGGCGAGGCGGGCGTCGAGCTGGTCGGCCGCGCCGCCGCCTTCGACGACGCGGGCGATGAGCTGGCGATAGCGCTTCTCGGGAAAGAACGTCGACGACGGCATCGCCTGCCACGGCAGCCCCAGGTCGACGACGTCGAAGCCGCCTTCGGCGCCGCCCGCGGACCCCGCCGGCGAAACCCCGGCGACGACGTGGGAGAACGAAAACGCCAGCGTGCCGAGCGGCAGCGTCAGGCCCTCCAGTGTTCTGTCGAGCGTCGCCTTGCGGGCCGCGCGCCGCTCGTCGTCGGGGATGGCCCGCAGGAAGCGCGCGCGCGACACATCGACGACGAGGGGCAGGTTCTCGACGGCCGAGAACGCGGCGGTCGGCAGGCCCTTGATGACGGCGTCAGCGGCGTCGGCGTCGCCGTCACACAGGAAAATTTCCAGCAGGCGCTCGGCGTTCTGGCTTGAGCGGCGCCCGGCCTGGGTGGCCCGCTCCACCAGCGCTTTGTCGGCTTCGCCGTTTCGCACGAGGTCGACGGCGAGCAGGGTCAGCGCCAGCTGGTCTTCGTCGGCGTCAGCGAGGCCATCGTCGAGCAGCTCGCGGGCCCGCGCCTCGTCGGCGGAGATGAGGACGGCCTGCTGTCCGGGCCGCGGCGATCCCTGGCCTTTCTGCCGGGCCTTGCCACGCATCGCGGCCCGCAGCTCGGGCGTCAGGGCGGCGTCTTCGACGACGGCGGCGACCACGGCGGTGACGGCGCCAGCGGCGTGCTTGTCGTCGAGGCGGAACAGCCGGTTCAGGGCGGCCCGCGCCGACGGCAGGTCGCGCTGCACGAGCAGCGTGCGGGCCAGCGCGTGGGTCGCGTGCGGCGTCGGGTTCGGCCCGAGCGCGGCTTTCTCGACGAGGGCGCGCCGCTCCACCGGGTCGGCCGTGCGCAGGGCCCGCGCCAGCAAAGTCCACGACGACGACGACGACGACGGCACCCTCGACATGGCCGCCTTGAGGTCGTCGTCGAGGCGGGCGTCGGCGACGGGGCGCCGGACGGCCGGCAGCGACGCCAGCAGCGCCCGCGCATAGAGCCCCTCGGGCGATGTGCGGGCGGTGGGGCTGGCCTTTTGCAGCAGCTGCTCGGCGGCGACGCGCTCGGCGTCGGCGGCACCGTGCTCGAGCCAGGCGAGCACCCGGGCGAGGGCGCCGATGCCATTGAGCGTGGGGTCGGCGCCGTCGGCGAGGTCGGCGGCGTCTTGCAGCGAGCTGGCGCTGTCTTGCGCGAGGTGGAACCGCGCGCGGTCTTCGGGAAACAGGCCGCCCGCGGGCAGCAAGGCGGTCAACGCAGCGCCGGCCGCCAGGCCGACGACCACCGCGACGACGACGACGACCGAGCCGCGCCAGGTCCAGGGAGTGCTGGGTCCGGCGGGCCGAGCAGGCGACGGACGCGCCCTGGGCTCTCTCTGTTTCGCCTGCTTCTTCGTCGCCATCCGGACGCGGACTCTAGCCGAGCCCCGGCAGAAAGAGGCTCGTTCCGAACGACGCCACCCGCCACGTTCAGCCCGCCACCTTCAGCGCGCCACGTTCAGCGCGCCACCTTCAGCGGGCAACGCTCAGCGCTCGAGCTCCATCGAGCGGTGCAGGGCGACGCCGTAAAGACGATCGCGGCCACGCGAGCCGAGCGCTGCCACCAGCAGCTGCTCGAGCGGCGGCTCGGCGGCGGTCACCTCACGGACCCCCGCCGCGCCCGGCGTGACGACGTCGACGACGGCGCCTTCGCGGGCGGAGAAGCCGAAGCGTTCGCCGCCGTGACAATCGATGAGCAGCGAGTGCACGCCGCTGGCGCGCGGCGTCGCAGCGACGACCTCGACGTCGACGGAGATGGGGGCTTCGTCGCGCGACAGCACACGCCACGACGCGCCGCTCGCGCGCGGCACGCGCTCTTGCACCGTCCACTTGAGGCGGCTCGTGAGCCAACCGATGAGCAGCTTCGCCGCCGGCAGGCCGGCCTCGGTGATCTCGAGGCGCACGCGCCTGGCCGTGTAGAGCGCCGTGTGGCCCGTCGGCGGGTCGAAGAGCGAGGCCAGCAGCGAGCGCAGCGACGCCGTGCGCAGCCAGTTGAGGTCGGCGAGCACCATGCCGTCGAGCAGGCCACCGACGTGGGCCAGCTTTGACAGCGAGCCGCCGGTGGTGCGTTGGCTGTCGACGATCAAACGGTCGACGCCCGAGAGCAGCACGCGCACCGCGGCGGCGTTGTCGGGGGGCGCGCCGGCCCACCACAGCGCGGTCGGCACGTCGGGGACGACGAGGGCCCGCAGCAGCGACGGCACATGCTCGGCGCCCTTGCCGCGGCTCTCGATGTGGATCTCTTCGGTGCACAGCAGCTTCGCGCCGCCCGCGCCGATGTGGCAGTTGGCCGAGACCCAGGCCTCGATCTCCTTGCCCGTCGTCGTGTACGGCTCGTTCTTCACGAGGATGGTGCGGGTCGGCACCGAGCGCACGAGCTGGTCGGCGGTGGCTTTGCCGAGCGCGAGGCTTTTGTCGTCGGCGCAGTGGATGACGAGGTTCCAGGCGCAGGCCCGCGTCAACGCCTGCGACTTCTCCTTCGACTGCGTGCGCCACAGCGCCGCGAGCTCTTTTTCGATGCCGGCGATGTCGACGGCGACGGCGTAGCCGGCCAGTGGCGTGCCCTCGGGCTGCGGGGTGCCGGTGGCTTTCAGCGATCCAGTGTTCATGGGGTCACCCGCAAACGTCGATGAATGACGTGTCGAAAAAGAGAGAAAGAGCGGAGTCGACGACGGAGGCCGGCGGCGGTGACACCGCTCAGCCTGCTTTTCACTGTTGTCTGAAACAGCTGAACAAACCCTCAGTTCGTCCAGCTGTCACGCAACTAGAGGCGACGCCAGGCCTGGCCCGAGCGGCGCAACATCGCGTCGGACTCGTCGGGGCCCCAGGTGCCCGCCTCATAGTTCGGGATGCCCTTGGCGAACGTCTTGGTCCACTCGTCGTGGATGCGGCTGATGAAGCGCCAGCTGGCGTCGACCTCATCGGCGCGGGTGTAGAGCGCCTGGTCGCCGAGCATGCAGTCGAGCTGCAGCCGCTCGTAGGCCTCGGGCGGCTCGGTGCCAAACGACGTTCCGTAGCGGAACTCCATGTTGACGGGGTGGATGTCGAGGGTGTTGCCGGGCACCTTTGAGCCGAAGCGCACCGAGATGCCTTCGTCGGGCTGGATGCGGATCGACAGCACGTTGGGCTCGGTCGACGACTTCTCGCCAAAGAGACGGTGCGGTGCGTCTTTGAAGACGAGGGCGACCTCGGTGACCTTCTTGGCCATCGCCTTTCCCGAGCGCAGGTAGAAGGGCACGCCGGCCCAGCGCCAGTTGTCGATGAACATCTTGAGCGCGACGTAGGTCTCCGTCGTCGAGCCGGCCACGACGCCGGTCTCCTCGTGGTAGTTCGGGATGCGGCGGCCACCGACGGAGCCGGTGCGGTACTGGGCGCGGACGACGAACTCGTCGAAGCGGCCGTCGGGAATCGGGCGCAGGGCTTTCAACACCTTGACCTTCTCGTCGCGCAGGTCGGTGGCGTTGAGCGTCACCGGCGGCTCCATCGCCGTCAGGGCCATCACCTGGAAGAGGTGGTTTTGCACCATGTCGCGCAAGATGCCGGCGTGGTCGAAGTAGCCGCCGCGGCCTTCGATGCCGAGCGCTTCTGCGCCGGTGATCTGCACATGGTCGACAAAGCGATTGTTCCACAGCGGTTCAAACAATGAATTCGCAAAGCGGAACACCATGAGATTCTGGACAGTCTCTTTGCCCAGGTAGTGATCAATACGATAGATCTGCTCTTCGCGCAGATGACGCAGGCAGTGTGCATTGAGCTCGCGCGCCGACGCCAGGTCGGTGCCGAAGGGCTTCTCGATGATGACCCGGGTGAAGGGGCCGGTCGTCGACTTGTTGATGAGCCCGTTCTCGTCGAGCTGCTTGACCGCGATGGGAAACGTCGCCGGCGGCGTCGAGATGTAGAACACCCGGTTGCCGGGGATGCCGCGCTCTTTGTCGATGGCGTCGAGCTTCTCTTTCAGTGCCTTGTAGGACGCCGGGTTGTCGTAGTCGCCGGTGTGAAAATAGATGCCCTTCTGAAACTGGTTCCACAGCTCTTCAGTCGGCTTGTGCCGCGCCTGCTTGTTGCACCACTCTTTCATCTCAGCGCGAAACGTCTCGTCGGTCAGCTCTTTGCGGGCGAAGCCGACGACTGCGAACGACGGCGGCAAGAGGCGCTCGGCCATCAGCGTGTAGAGGGCGGGCACAAGCTTGCGTTTGGTGAGGTCACCGGAGGCGCCAAAGATGACGACGGTGCAGGGCTCGGGGGTGCGGTCTTCAACGAGACCCTGGCGCAGCGGGTTGGGAGCGGTGGTCACGGTTGATCCCTCGGTGTGGGTGAGCGAGCGGGCGCAGGCTACGCCGAACTCCGACTCCGGCAGCAAGTGCAGCTCGTGGATGCCCCACGTCGCTGCATGGACCGGTGTGAGGCCACGTCGTCGGCGGCGGCAAAGCAATCACCGAGATGTCAGCGACGACGTCAACGGCCAGCTCCGTCGGGCACGGGTGAGCGCCGCCGCAGCGCGAGCAGGCGGGCGCCATCGCTGCCGCCGATGGGCAACAGAGAGAGGCCCACCCAGGCAAGCTGCACCGCACCCGCCACGTGGCAGAGGGTGCTCGGCGTCGAGAACAGAGCGCCGGCCGCGCCCAGGTTGGC
>JBKJNL010000413.1:0-7137 GCA_046593615.1 Myxococcota bacterium
CCACGACGTCGTGTTACCGTCGTCGTCGATGACGACAATCGCTCTCGACATCATGGGCGGCGACCACGCGCCCGACGCCCCGCTGTCGGCGGCGGCGCACTTCTCGCTCAAGCCCGACTGCCCACGCTTGCTGTTGGTCGGCGACCGACGCCTGATCGAGGCCGCCCTGGGCCGCGAGCCGCACGACGCCAGCAAGCTCGCCATCGTCGACGCCCCGCAGTTCGTGCCCATGGACGCCGACCCGAAAGCAGCGCTCGACGACATGCCCGAGGCGTCGATCGCGGTCGCCGCCCGCCTCGTCAAAGAGGGCCAGGCCGACGCCCTCGTCTCCGCCGGCAACACCGGCGGCGTCGTCATGGCCTGCGCCCGCAGCTGGGGGCGCATCCCCGGCGTGCCGCGGGCCGCGCTCGGCGCTGTCTTTCCGACCGAGATGCGCCACGGCGAGAAGAACGATCCGTTCTCGTTGATCCTCGACGCCGGCCTGACCCTCGACGTCGACGCCGACACGCTGGTCGCGTTTGCTGTCATGGGCAGCGCCTATGCCTCGCGCATCTCGAAGAACCCGCACCCGCGCGTGGGCCTGCTGAGCAACGGCAGCGAAGCCAAGAAGGGCACGCCCGCCGTCGTCGACGCCCACGCCCGCCTGAGCACGCGCAGCGACCTGCGCTTCATCGGCAACGTCGAAGGCACAGACATCCCCAAGGGCACCGCCGACGTCGTCGTCACCGGCGGCTTCACCGGCAACATCGTCTTGAAGATGCTCGAAGGCGTCGCCGAGACCATGCAGTCGCTGGTGCAGACCGCCGCCGACGCCAGCCTGCTCAACAAGGCCGCGCTCATGATGCTGCTGCCGGCGTTGAAAGAGCTGAAGAAGACCACCGACTGGCAGCAGTACGGCGGCGCACCAGTGCTCGGGCTCGAGCACGTCTGCATCAAAGCGCACGGTCGCAGCTCACCGCGGGCCATCAAGAACGCCATCAAGGTCGCCTGCCGCGCCGTCGACACCGGCCTCGTGCAGGCCATCCGCGACGGCCTCGCCGCCGCCTGACGAGGGCCTGTTTTGCAACGACTCGCAGCAAGCGGCGTTGACAGTGACGACGACGACGCCTACGGGTGGCGGCGTTGGGTCGGTAGCTCAGCTGGTAGAGCAGCGGACTTTTAATCCGTTGGTCGCGGGTTCGATTCCCGCCCGACCCACCAGTTTTTTTCTCGCTCGTCGTCAGGGGTCCTGCCTGGGTTCTGCCTCACCTTCGGGTCTGGCCCGACCGAACCCACGCTGACGACGGACCCTTCCTCGACGAGGATCGTCATGTTCACCGGCCTCGTCGAAGACACCGGCATCGTCCGCGCACTGACCGGCACGTCTTCGGGTCAGCGCCTCGTCGTCGAGACGCGCCTTGATTTGACCGACTGCAAGATCGGCGACTCCATCGCCGTCGACGGCGTCTGCCTGACCGTCGTCGTCTTCGACGGCGCCCGCGTCTCCTTTGACGTCGGCCCCGAGACCCTGGCCGTCAGCGCGTTCAAGACCAACCTGAAGATTGGCCGGCGCGTGCACCTCGAGCGCGCGGTGCGTCTCGCCGATCGCCTCGGCGGGCACCTGGTCGCCGGCCACGTCGACGGCATCGGCAGCGTCACATCGACCCGCGACGCCGGCGGCGCCTGGTTCGTGCGCTTTCAGGCGCCAAAGGCGGTGCTCGATCTGTGCATCCACAAGGGCAGCATCGCCATCGACGGCGTCAGCCTGACCTTGAACGTCGTCGACGACGACGGCTTCGACGTCTGCTTGATCCCGCACACGCTCACGCAGACGCACCTCGCCGATCTGAAACCGGGTGACGTCGTCAACCTCGAGAGCGATCTGATCGGCAAGTACGTGCAGCGCCTGCTCACGCGCGGCGCGGCGGGCGGATCGGCCGTCACCTGGGACCTCTTGCAGAAGAGCGGCTTCACCTGATCGCCCCGCTCTGGCGGATTGAGTTGCGGTGACGACGAGCGTACTGCCGTGCCCATGAGGACCTTCGCCGCGAGCAGTCTCGCGACCACGCCCGCCGAAGCCGTCCTCGACGTCGCCACCCGCCTGCGCGCGCTGGGCTTTCGCACCGGCCGCACAACGGGCGCGGCCCTGTGCTTCGTCTCGTTGCCCCTCGCCGCCGAGAGCCGCGCCCTGCAAGAAGCGCTCAGCGATCTGCTCGGCCCCATCCCCTTCATCGCCTGGGTCGGCAGCTCGGCGTTCCACGATCAGCGCATCCCCGAAAAAAAAGCCGGCCTGGCCGTCGCCATCCTCGAGGGCGTCGACGCCGAGCACCGCAACACGCTCTGGCAAGAGCACGGCATGCAGATGGCCGCACCGCTGCTCGCCGATGCGGGGTTCGCGACCACCCGCTTCCTCGCCGTCGGCGCCGCCAACGCCGGGCCGCTCGACCTGCTGCGGGCCTTTGACGAGGCCGGCGGCGACGTCGTCGGGTCGGTCGCGGTGCGTCCGCAGAAGCACCTCGTGCCGGGCGTCTCGGTGCTGTCGCTGTCGGGGCCGCGGGCCATCGTCGGCGTCAGCCAGGCGGCGCGGCAGCTGGGTCCGACGCGCACGGTGACGTCGGCGACGTCGAACGTGATCCGCGAGCTTGATGGGCGCCCGGCGCTCGAACAGCTGCTGTCCGATCTGCCGGCAAGCCTGCGCCAGAACCTCGGGCGCCTGGGCGGCTCGCTGTTCGCCAGCATCGCCGTCGGCGACGACGACACCCAGGTGCTGCGCAACGTCACCGGCATCGACCCGAGCACCGGCGCCGTCGCCGTCGCCGAGCAGCAGCGCGTGGGCAGCGAGGTCACGTTCTCGCTGCGCGATCAGCACACGGCCCGCACCGATCTCGAAGAGAGCCTGGCCGCCCTCGAAGGCGCCCTCGGATCGCTGCGTCCCCGCCTGTTCGTCGTGTTCTCGTCGTCGGGTCGCGACGCGGGCCTCTTTGGCGCGCCCCTGTGGGACGTCACCCGGGTGCTGTCGCGCTTCGGCCCCGACGTCCCGGTCGTCGGCATCAGCGGCGGCGCCGAGATCGCGACCTGCGGCGGCAAGGCCCACGTCTTTGCCCACGCGGCCGTCATCACCGCGCTGGTTTGATCACCAGCTCACCGTGAGAGCAGGTCAGCGTGGGGGCAGCTCACCGTGCGGGCAGGCGTGTGACGACGGCGTCGACGAGCCGGCGCAAGTCGTCGTCGGTGGTGCCCGGGTTCAACAGCGTCGTGCGCAACCACAGGCCTTCGCGCTCCTTGGCCAGGCCGCGGGCGTGCAGGTGCACCTGCACGCAATAGAAGTCGCCGTCGTCGACGACCGCCTTTCGGATGGCCGCGTTCACGCCGCCGTCGACGCCGGGGGCGCGGAAGCAGACGATGTTGGCTTCGGGTGTCGTCAACAGCTCGAGCCCGGGCTGCTCTTCGACGAGTCGGGCCAACAGCAGGGCTTGCGCGCAACAGCGGCGCACGTGATCGCGAAAGTGGGCGACGCCGCGCGCGCGCAGGCAGGCCCAGACCTTGAGGCCGAGCATTTTCTTGGTGCACTCGACGGTGCGGCGCCCGATGTCCGACCAGGCGTCGTCGTCGACGTCGCCGAACAGGTAGCCGGCCTGTTGCGCAAAGGCCGCCGCGCCCGACTTCGGGTCACGAAACAACACCGCGGTCACGAGCGCCGGCATCAGCAGCATCTTGTGGAAGTCGACGACGACGGAGTCGGCCCTCTCGAGACCCTTCAGCTGCGCGGCCCGCTCGGGCAGCAGCGCCAGCGGTGCGCCGTGGGCGCCGTCGACGTGGAACCACAGCCCGTGCTTCGCGCACACGTCGGCGACGGCATCGAGGGGATCGAACGCGCCGGCCGCCGTGGACCCCGCCGAGGCAACCACGCAGATGGGCCGCTTCTTTTGCTTCTTGGCTTTTTCGATGGCGGCTTCGAGGGCGCCGACGTCGAGCCGCAGCCGATCGTCGACGGCGACGGAGACGCAGCCTTCGTCGCCGAGGCCGATGATGCGCACGGCGCGGGACACGCTGTAGTGGGCGGTGTCGGCGACAAAGACGCACAGCGGCTGGGCCCGCACGCCGCGCTGC
The DNA here is from genome assembly GCA_046593615.1 of Myxococcota bacterium. Taxonomy (GTDB): domain Bacteria; phylum Myxococcota; class UBA727; order UBA727; family VGSZ01; genus VGSZ01. The sequence goes on from JBKJNL010000413.1 coordinate 4,090, forward strand.
CAGGGGTTGTCGCCTTTGGCCTGCCGGGCGGCGAGCAGCGCCGTCAGGTTTCCGAGCGAGCCGCCCGACGTCAGCACGCCCCCCGACGTCGACGGAAACGCCACCACACCGGCCAGCCACTCGAGCACGGCGCGCTCGATGCCGGTGCCGGCCTTGCCCATCTCAAAGATGGCCATGCCGTTGTTCAAGAATGAATCGACGAGGTCACACAGCGCGGCCTCGGGCAGGGGCGTGGCCACCTGGTGCCCGACGAACCCCGGGTGGTGCAGCTTGGTGGCAGCGCCGATCACCCGCGCAAAGGTCGCGATGACGTCGTCGTCGCCGCGTCCGGCTTCGTCGAATTCGCCGGCGAACAACGTCGACGCCTGCGCCGGCGACAGCGGCGGCAGCACTGGCTTCTGCGGCGCGGCCAGATGATCAGCGAGGACGTCGACGGTGCGGTGCCCGAGCGCGCGAAACCGATCAGCAGCGCTCACGGGCTGTTCATCACGGGCGCCGCAGACGTCGGCGTGGCCCACGCCGACAAGAACGCTTTGACCCCGGCGGGGTCGTGGCCGAGCGCGTTTGGCAGCTGGAACGCCGTCGACGCCTGCGTGTGCAAGAGCTTGCCGTCACCGTCGAGCACCAGCAGCACGGGGAAGCCCAGCTCGTAGGGCTTGCCATAGACGTCGTTGAGGTCGGGGTTGTTGCCGGCGTCGACGTGGATGGCGACGTATTGGTCGTGCAGCGCCCGCAGCTCGGGGGTGCCGGCGATGAGCTTGTCGAGGGCCTCGCAGAAGACGCACCAGTTGCCGCCGAACTGCACGAGCGCGCGCTTGTTCTGGGCCTTTGCGCTGGCCACGGCGGCGGCGATCTGTTCCTTGCCGTTGGCCTTTGGGTCGTAGGCCCGGTAGCGGCCCAGGGCCTTGTTCATCTCGGCTTTGTCGCAGCCGCCCAGCGAGGCGACGCCGACGACGGCGCAAGCGAGGGAGGCGACGAAGAGCAGGCGACGCATGGGACGGGTCATACCACCTGGATGCGTCAAGGCGCCGCGCGTCGCGCGGTGGGGTTGGCGCTCAGAGAATCTGTCGCGGGACCGACGGGTGGATGCGGCTGACGACCTCGTAGTGGATCGTGCCCATCCACGACGCCAGCTGCTCGGCGCTGACGCGTTCTTCGCCGTCGGTGCCCAGCAGCGTGGCCACGGCCCCCGGCACCGCCTGCGGCACGTCGGTCACGTCGATCATGATCATGTTCATGCACACCCGCCCGCGCACCGGGCAGCGGACGCCGTCGACGAGGACGTGGGCGACGTTGCTGAGCCGTCGGTCATAACCCTCGTGGTAGCCGATGGGCACGATGGCGATGCGGCTGGGGTGCGTGGCCCGGAAGGTACGGCCGTAGCCGACGTAGCCGCCCGCGGGGACATCCTTCACCTGCGCCAGGCGCGCGCGCCACGACAGCACCGGTGCCAGCTCGGGGTTTTCGCCGGGGGGCAGGGTGCTCCTCCCTGCAGACGTCGACGACGACATCCGCCGCTCGAGCCACGCCGCCTGCGTCTCCTTGGACGGCCACAGGCCATAGGCCGCGATGCCGACGCGCACGAGGTCGCCGTGGGTCCGCTCGTCGAGCAAGGTCGCCGCCGAGTTGGCGCTGTGCACCATCGGGGCTGCACCGGACGCCCCCGACGGCAGCGCGGCGACCAGCTCTCTCGTCGACAACAGGGCCTCGAGCTGGCGGTCGGCGAAGCGGTGGTCGGTGGTGTCTTCGATGTCGGCGAAGTGGGTGGTCAAGCCCTCGAGCACCAGGCCGTCGACGCCCCTGACGACGTCGGCAAAGGCTTTGACGTCTCTGGGCACGAGGCCCTGGCGGTGGGTCCCGGTCTCGACCTTGATGTGCACGGGGGTGACGACGCCGGCGGCCACCGAGGCGGCGCCGAGGGCGCGGGCAACGTCGGCGTCGACGACGACGACGCGGGCGCGGGCGTCGACGACCTGGGGGGCTTCGAAGGGCAGCACCGGCCCGCAGATGTAGAGCGGGTGATCGGGGCCGATGAGCTTTCTGACGACGACGGCTTCGCGGGCGGCGTTGACGACCAGCCAGTCGACGCCGGCCTGCACCAGCACGGGCGCGACGACGTCGACGCCGTGGCCGTAGGCGTCGGCCTTGACGACGACGCCCAGCTTCTTGCCCTGGCCGAGGCGACGACGCAGCACGGCCACGTTCTGCCGCAGCGCGCGGGCCGAGACTTCACACCAGGAAAACAGCTCGGGGACGGGGCTCGGGGTCACGGAGTTCCTCGGTTCGGCGGGCTCGGCGTCGGAGAGCGCAGGTGCCCCAGAGGGCCCGCCCGAAGGAGACACGTGGGTGTTCTCCTACATTTCCTCATCGGTTGATCGTGTCCCGGTCGAAACCGTGCCGCCGTCCCCGCGATACTCCACCGGCACCCGTACCGGAGGTCCCGTATGAACATGTCAGTCAAGGGCGGCTCACCGATTGCCGCCGACATCAACAAGCTGCTCGTCGAGCGAGGTGGCGAAGCCATCCCCGGCCTCGAAAACATGGCCCCTGCCGAGCTCAAGGCGCTCAAAGAAGGCCTTGGAAAGTTTGATGAATTCGCCAAGCAGTGCGCGAAGAACCCCGTCCTGTCGGCCTTTGCCAACAGTGAAGCCCAGAAGTTCGTTCGCGACCTGGCCAAGAACTGCTCCTGCTCGCCCCAGCCCGGCGCCCAGCAGCCCGCGGCTCCCCTCTCCCAGACGCAGGCCCAGACGCAGGCCCAGCCCGCGGCTCCGGCGCCCGCCGCTGCGGCTCCCGCGGCCCCGGCCCGGATCTTCACCGGCATGTGTGGTGGTGGCAGCTACCAGCCGCCCCCGCCGCCGCCGGCTCCTCCCGCGGCTCCTCCGGCGCCCCAGGCTCCTCCGGTTGCCCAGACGCCGCCCGCTGCCACCCCGCCCGTGACCGTGGCCCCGCCCCGCGGCGCGCCTGCGGTCCCGGTTTCGCCGCTGACCAACAGCCCCGGTCGCGCCCAGGCCCTCGGCGCCGGCGTCCCCGCGAACCTCGGCGGCCCGT
>JBKJNL010000443.1:0-4842 GCA_046593615.1 Myxococcota bacterium
TGCAGCCAATCGCAGCCCCCGCAGCGCTCGAACAACGGACAGTCGGGGGTCACGCGCTCCGCCGAGGGCTCGATCACGCGCAACAGCCGGGCCCGCCGCGCGCCGCCCTTTTTTCCATCGACGACGACCTCGACGACCTCGCCGGGCGCGACGCTGTCGACAAAGAAGACGCCGTCTCCGTCGCGGGCCAGCCCGTGCCCGCCGGGAACCAGCTTCTCGATGGTCGCGCGCGCGGGCGCCTTTTGCGCCGTCGTCGCCGTCGTCGCCGCCGTCGTCGCCGCCGTCGCCGTTGTGCCTGAGCGGGGCGCAGGGCGAGGCCGGCGGTTCATCAAACGACGACCGCGGCGATGGCGTCGCCGGGGCGGGCGCGGCCGCTCTCGAGGATCTCGGCGCGCAGGCCGCCGCGGTGGAGCAGCGCGCGCTCGAAGTCGGCGCCGACGCAGCGCCGCAGGTGGCCGCAGGGCTCGCACAGCTCGATGCCGACGACGACGGCGTCACCGACGACGAAGCGCTTGCCGACCAGGTGGTTGAGGGCCACGCCGCGCGTGATGATGTTTCGCCGCGCGACCCACACCGGCAGCTCGCGCTTCACGAGCCGCATGGCGTCGACGAGGGCTTCTTCTTCGATCAGCGTCAGCTGGGCCTTTGCTTTGGTCGAGAGCGAAAAGCGGCGATCACCGACGAGACCCTGGCCCTTCACGAGCTCGGCGTCGTCGACGGGCAACAGCGGAGCGCCCCGCCGCTCGCTCTTGTGGATGGACACGACGACGGCGTCCCGTGCGATGGTCATCTGGCCATGCCCTTCCGATTCCGCAGCGACGGCGACGTCGTCGATGATGCCCCTGCCACCCGGCGCATCATGCCGTTCCTCATGAAAACGCGAAACGAGTCGTTGGTGTTCTTCGACCTCGATGTCGACGCCGCCGCGGTCGACGTCAAGGTGTCGGCCCTGAAGCAGCAGGGCGTGCGGGCCAGTGTCCTGCACGTCGTCGTCGCCGCCGCCGTCCGCGTGTTGCACGAGCGGCCACGGCTGAACCGCTTCGTGGCCGGCGGCCGCCTCTGGCAGCGGCGGGGCATCCACGTGTCGTGCTCGGCCAAGAAAAACAAGAGCGACACCGGGGCCATCGTCGTCGTCAAGCAGCGCCTCGACCCGGCAAGCAGCCCGGCCGAGCTGGCCCGCGCCCTCGAAGGCGGCGTCGTCGAAGCGCGCAGCGACCGTCTGACGACCACCGACCGGGAGCTGAAGATCCTGTTGGCGTTGCCGGTCTTCGTGCTGGCGCTGCTCGTGCCGCTGGCGCGCCGCCTCGATGCCTGGGGGCTCTTGCCGCGGGCGTTCATCGACAACGATCCACTCTTTGCTTCGCTGTTCGTGGCCAACCTGGGCTCCCTTGGCATGGACGCCGCACAACACCATCTCTACGAGTACGGAAACATCCCGATTTTCTGTGTGATTGGAAAGAAGAAGCATTGCTTTTTCGTCGACGACGCCGACGTGGTCAAAGCCCGCGAGGTCTACCCGCTGCGCTTCACTTTTGATGAGCGGATCGAAGACGGTCTTTATTGCCTGCAGTCGCTTGAGCTTCTCAAGCGCGACCTCGAGGCGTTGCCCCCCCGATGAGGTCAGCCGCCGGGCTTGAGATCGACAGCGGGCACGGTGATCGACGACGGTGACGAAGCCGAAGCGTCGTCGGTCTGTTGCTGGCGGAGGGCCACGAGCCGATCGCGCAGCGCCCGGTCGCTCAACGCGAGGATGGCGCACGCCAGCAGGCCGGCGTTCTTGGCGCCGGCCTCGCCGATGGCCAGCGTCGCCACCGGGATGCCACCAGGCATCTGCACAATAGACAACAATGAATCGAGCCCGCTCAGCGCCTTTGATTGCACCGGGACACCCAGCACGGGCAGGTGCGTCTTCGCCGCCAGCATGCCAGGGAGGTGGGCCGCGCCACCGGCCCCGGCGATGATGATTTTGATGCCGCGGGCTTCGGCTTCTTCTGCATACCGAAACATGGCGTCGGGCATGCGATGCGCCGAGAGCACACGGGACTCTGACGGCACGCCGAGCTGCGCCAGGATCTCGCTCGCCTTGCTCATGGTCGGTCCATCGCTCGCCGAGCCCATGACGACGCCGACGACGGGGGCCTGTGGGTTCATGGCTTCTCCATAGCCTGTCGCGTGGCGGTCGTCGTCGTCTCGCGCGCCGCCCCGACGCGCTTGCGCAAGCCCTGTCTCGCTTCGTCGCCGTGGCGACGGCCACATCCCGCGTTCGTCCGCGCCCCTACGATCACAGCACGACACCGCCGTCGACACAGCCGTGAACACCGCCGACCCAGGGGCCACCGTGCACAACACGACCGACAGCCAGAGCAGCGAGTTTCTCGTCGTCAAAGCCCAGGCCGAGCGCTCCGGCGTGCCCGTCGGCAAGAAGACCGAGCTGGCGGTGGCCATCGACCTGCAAGCCAACGGCGACGCGGTCGGCGGGCCGCGGCCGTCGCTGGCGGTGTCGTTCGTCCTCGACAGCTCGGGCTCGATGGGCGGCGATCCCCTGCAGCAGGTGAAGGACAGCGTCGAGCGGCTCATCGAGCTGCTGTCGCCGAGCGACTCCGTCGGCGTCGTCGCCTTTGCTGACAACCCGGTCGTCTTGTGTGAGCGGGCGCTGCTGACGCCTCAGCACAAGCAGGCGCTGCGTCGACGTCTGCAGGCCCTCGCCGTTGGCGGTGGCACCGGGATGAGCCTGGGCGTGCAGTCGGGTGCCGGGCTGCTCGGTGAGCGGCGCGACAACGAGCGGCAGGTGCTGATGTTGCTGACCGACGGCGCACCCACCGACGGCTCGTCGAAAGAGAGCCTCGGGGCCATCGTGCAGAGCTTCCGCCCCGACGTGTCGACGTCGACGCTTGGCTACGGACCGAACCACCAGGCCGACCTCCTCGACGGCGTCGCAAAGGCCGGCGGTGGCCAGTACTGGTACATCCCCGACCCCAACGAGGCGCAGGTCGAGTTCGCCCGCGCCCTCGGCGCCCAGGGCGACGTCGTCGTCGACGCTGTCGAGCTGGTGCTGGTGCCCGGCGAGGGCGTCGAGATCCTCGAGGTGCTCGAGGCCCAGCGGTCGCGCGTCTCGGCCAGTGGCCTCGTCGTTCCGCGGCCCGACCTGCGCAGTGGCCAGACCCACACGACCATCGTGCGGCTGCTCGTCGACGCCGACGCCGAAGCCCGCCGCATCGAGCCCCTCACGATCACGGTGCGCTATCGCAAGGCCGGGCAGAGCAAGGTCGAGACCGCCAGCGCCGTCGTCGTCGCCGACGTCGTCCACGGCGAGCCGGGCATCAACGCCGAGGCGCTGCGCAAGGTCGCGCTGGCAAAGGCCGAGCTCAAGCGCGCCGAAGCCCGCCGCCACGCCGACCAGGGCCGCTTCGACGCCGCCGCCGTCGTGCTGCGCGAGCTCGTCAAACAGCTCGAGGCCCTGCCGGGCTACGTCAAGATGGACGGCGGAACCGTGAGCCAGGCCGTCGAGCAGCTCATCGACGAGATCCAGGCCTACGAGACGAAGCCGACGGCGCAGCAATACATGGAGTTCCGCTCCACCAACCTCGCCGTCGACCTCTCGCAGGGCGGCCGCCACCAGGCCGACCACAAGGCCCAGTCGGAGACGTCGCGGGCGTTGATGGCCGGCGTCGTCGATCAGACGGTCATCGGCGACATCGTCGTCACCGAGAAGGGCGGCGTGCCGTACCGCGTGCCCCTCGCCGGCGAAGTCACCATCGGCCGGATGCCAGGAAACGACATCGTCCTCGGCAAGGGCAACATCTCGAAGCGCCACACGCGCATCCTGGCCCGCGACGGCAAGGTCATGGTCGTCGACCTCAAAACCACCAACGGCACGTTCATGAACGGCCAGCGCGTGAACACCCCGCGGGTGATGGGCGAAGCCGACATCGTCCACGTCGGAGACTTCACATTGCGCTTCGAGCCGAAGACGCCCTGACCGGACCCGGGCCCTCACGGTTGGTCGCACTCGGTTGATCCGGAAAATCGACGCTCCTCCTTGTCGACGCGGCGCGTCAAGGCTAGTGTTGACGCAATGCGCCAACCAGGTCGGTCGGTGCCAAGGGAGCTTCGCCATGAACAGCCACGCCCACCACGCCACCCCCGCCGACGTCGTCACCACCGCCCAGGCCGGCGCCGCCGACGTCGTCAACGCCGCCCAGGGTGCCGCCGCCGACGTGGTCAACGCCGCCCAGCACGGCGCCGCCGACGTCGTGACCGCGGCCCAGGGCGCCGCCGACGAAGTGGCCGACTCCGTCGTCGCCGCCAAGGTCGGCGCCGTGTCGCGCTTGAAGCGCGAGCTGTCGGCGCTTGAAAAAGACGCCCGCGCCGCCGCCAAGAAGCGCCTGGCCGGGACGCGCGTCGAGGGGCTCATCGAGAAGCTGCCCGGTCAGATCGAAGGCGAAGTCGACGCCCTGCTCGATCGCGTGGGCCTGGTGCGCAAGGCGCGTCTGGCCATCGTCCGCGAAGAAGCCACCATCAGCGCCGAAGCCGCCATGGCCGCCCACGCCAACCACGTCGACGACGGCGTCAGCGCGGCCAAGGGCGCGAGCAGCAATGGCGCGACGGCCAAGAAAAAGAAGCGCGCCTGAGCCGCCGTTTGGCTGTGCCATGATGAGAGCCACATGACCGAGCCGCTCCTTCCTGACGCCGTCACGCCTGGTTCGCCGACCGCTTCCGCAGCCCCTGCAGGCGCCCCTGCAGGCGGGGTCGGTCGCAGTGGCTTGTCCGACGAAACCCTGGGCCGCCGCCTGCGCGAGGCCTGGCACAAGACCGTGGGCACCTGGGCCACCGACGAGAAGG
>JBKJNL010000522.1:0-4091 GCA_046593615.1 Myxococcota bacterium
TTCGACGTCTCCGGCCCCAATTTCTCGTCGAACATGGCTGGCCAGGCCTTCCAGGCCCCCCAGGCGCCCCCGCCGCCGGCCCGCTCGCCGCTGCTCTACGCCGGCATCGGCGGCGGCGCCCTGCTGCTGCTGATGTTCATGGCCCTCATCTCCTACAAGGTGCTGTTCGCGCCGCCGCCGCAGCAGCAGGTCGTGATGATCGGCCCCGACGGACGCCCGATCCAGCCGGGCATGATGCCGACGCCGACTTCGCCGACCACGCCGACCCCGACCACGCCGACCCCGACCCCGGCCACCACGCCGACGCCGACCGGCCTGGCGGTCGCGACACCGACGCCGAACACCGCAGGCACCGACGCGGCGAACCCGGCCAACCCGGCGAACCCGGTGAACCCGGCCGGCACCGATGCCGCGAACCCCGCGAACCCCGCGAACCCGACGAACCCCGCGCTCATCGCCGACGCCTCGCCTCCGGCGCCGGCCGCCGACAAGCCCGATGGGCCCAAGGCGACCCCCAAGGCCAAGCCGACGACGACGACGGTGAAGAAGCCAAAGGAAGACGACACGCCGACGCCGACGCCGACGCCAAAGGCCACGCCCAAGGGCTGCGACCCCGTCCTCGACTTCGATTGCAAACCGAGCGGCAAGGCCGCCGAACCAAAGGCCGAAGCCAAAGAGACCCTCGAAAAAGCCGACATCCTCGCCGTCGTGAAAGGCGCGCTGCCCAAGGTCAAAGACTGCGGTCAGAAGAACAAGGCCAGCGGCACCATCAAGATGAGCTGGAAGATCCAGACCAACGGCAAGACCTCCGACGTCTCGGTCGCCGACGCCAAGTACGGCGGCACGCCCACGGGCGCCTGCGTGACGGGCGTCATCAAGGCCATGAAGTTCCCCGCTTCGCAAAAGCCGCCGCCGCCGGTCAGCATCCCGCTGCCGCTGCAGTAGCCGACTTTTTTTTTGCGGACCCTGTCGCTCTTCGAGCTCGAGCAGGTGCGGCTCATCCTGCGCGGCGGCTCCGTCGTCGACTGGTACCGCTTGCGCTTCGAGGCCCCCGAAGAGGTGGCGCGTTGGCTGGCGCTGCTCGGCGGCGACGTCGACGACCCGATCGACCGGTCCCGCCTCGATCGACTGCGCGCCGAAGCCGCCCGCTACCTCGGCGACGAGCACGGCTACCGCATCCCCGCTGAGCTCTTGACCTGCGAGGCCGTCGACCTGTTCCTCTTCGCTTCCGAGAAGAAGGGTCGACGACGCGACCGCTTCTTTGCCTGCCTGCTCTTGAAGGTGATGCACATCGTTCATCACATCGAGGCCCGCGAGCTGCGCTACCGCCTGCCGCTCTCGCAGGCCGGCATCTTTGACATGCTCGTCGACAAGGTCGACTCGTTCGCCGACGACCTGCGGCGCGAGAATTTCCCGCTGGCCCGCTACGAGGGCGGCCAGAAGACGACGACATCGTTGCTGACGAAGCTGCTGGTCAAGAAAGAGCATCACGCCGCCGCCATCCACGACCGCGTGCGGTTCCGCTTCGTGGTCGAGAACCCCATCGACCTCGTCGACCTGCTGGCGCGCATGGGCGAGCGGCTGTTTCCCTTCAACTACCTGGCGCCGGCGCAGACCGTGAACCACCTGATCAACTTCACGGCGTTCGTCGAGAGCAACGCCGCCTACCGCGCCTTTGCCAACGACCTGCAGCTCGAGCTCGGCCAGGAAGAGCAGGCCCTGCGGCCCCTCAACGAGTTCTCGGGCCCGAGCTACGCGGTCATCAACTTCGTCGTCGACATGCCGCTGCGCGTCCCCGAAGAGGTGCTGCTCAAGGTCCCGGTCGACGACGAAGACCTCGGCCGCGTCGTCTTTGCCCTCGCCGAGTTCCAGCTCGTCGACGTCGGCACCGACCTGATGAACGAGCAGGGCGAGAACCGGCACGAGCGCTACCGCCACCGCCAGCTGGCGATCGTTCGCGAACGCCTCGAGCGCGGCAAGCGCTCGATCAAAGACGACGCCCAGTAATTTTCCGGCGCTGCCGTCGACGTTTTCAGCGTCTTGTCAGCCGCCCGATTTTCGGAACATGAAGGGATAATTGACCACCACGGTTCCGCCGCCGCGCGGGCTCGGGAAGCGCCAGGTCAGGACCTTGCTCGTGAGGCAACGGTCGAGGTCCTGGTCGTTGGCCGAGCTGTCGACGACGTTGGCGCGCAACACCTTGCCGTCGGGCCCGATCAGCCATTGAACCGTGACTTTTCCTTGCAGACCGGGATGGGTCACCAGCTGACGTTCATAGCAATAGCGAATCTGGTCGGTGTGCGAGCGGACCACGCGGCGAACCATCTCGGCGTCGAGGGCGCCGTCGACCTGAGGCAGCTCGCTGGTCACGTTGACATCGCGGTCTTCGCCGCCCGAGAGGTCGCCGTCGGTGGCGCCCCAGCTCTCGCCGTTGCGTCCGGTGCGGCGCGTGCCGATCGGGCCGCCGCTCAAGGTGCCGACGCCGATGGGCCCGCTGCCGTGCTCGCGCACCCCCAGCACGCCGGTCGAAGACGCCATCCGGTCAGACGCCTTGAGGTCGCCCAGCGCGGCGCCGAGCACGCCGCCGTCGTCGTCGCCGAACAGGTTGGTCAGACCGGTCTTGCTGGTGTCACCGAACAGCGCCTTCATCTCGTCGTCGACGAGCTGGGCGTTCGACCTCTTTGGCTTCGCCGCTGCCGTCGTCGTCATCGGCGTCGGCTTCCGTGTCTTCGTCGGCGTCGTGGTCGGGGGCGTGGTCGTCGTCGTCTGGGCCCTGGGCGCCGTCATGCGATCCAGGAACGCGTTGTCGCGGGGGCGCGGCGCCAGCACCAGGGTCTGGAAGCGCGTGGGGTTCTGCATCAGGTCGTCGTCGAGGTCAGCCATGCTCTCGGGCGCCAGGAACAGCGCCGCCAGCAGCGCGGCGCCGGCCAGGACGACGACGACGACGACGTTGGCCCAGAAGGCGTCATAGGCGACGTCGACGACGGGGGAGCGCTGCTGCGCGGTCCGCCGCAGCTCGATGGAGTGGTTGCCGAGGCCGAGCACCACGCCGCCGTCGACGCCGTTTTCGACCTCGGCGCCGGGCGGCAGCTGCAGCGCGCCCGACGACGACAACAGCTCGTGGTTGCCGCCGCCCTCGAGGGGCACGAACAGGTCGACGTCGACGCCGCCGCCGATGGTGACGGCCTCGGCGGCCAGCAGGCGCTTCACGTCGATGACCCTGCCCTGCCAGCGCAGCACGATCTCGGTCAAGAGCGGCGCAAAGGCGGCGTCGGCGGTGCTGGGGCTGCTCATGGTTCAAGTGACCGCCAGCGTCGGGAATCGGTTCCAGATCGACCCCAACGACGACGCTGCCCTGGCGGCTGACAGTCGGTACACGTGGCTATGCCGACCGCCGATCTCCTCGCCTTTCAGCAAGCCCTGGCAGCCGGCGGCGTCCACGGCGCGCTCGCGTTCTTGAACGGCCGCACACCGCACCGGTTCACGGGCGTCTACCGCTTCGACGGCGACATCCTGAGAAACGAGGCGCTGTTTGATCGCTTCGAGCCGGCGCTGCGCCGCGGCGGCGACGTGCCGCTCAACGACACCTACTGCGCCATCGTCGGCCGCTCCCAATGCGACCTCGAGCTGCTCGACGCCCGCGTCGACCCGCGTATCGAGCCAAAGGTGAACACGCCGGTCGTCTCCTACTGCGGCACGCTGATCCGCGACGCCCACGGCATGCCCTTCGGCACGCTCTGCCACTACGACATGCTGCCGTGCGAGCAGCGCACGAGCGACGTCCCGCTGCTCGAGGCCGCCGCAGCGATCCTGCACCGCGCCATCACCGCCTCAGGTCGCCTGACCGCCGCGTGACCCCGTGTCCGTTTTCTGCTGCGCGCCGCTCGCGATGAAGTCAGCAAAACCAACGGGCGCCGACTGGCTGGCTCCCAAAGAAAAACGGCCATCAAAAGACGGCCGCATTTTAGATTCCAGACAACGGTCGGTCAGCCGCTCTGCTTGAAGACGAATGGATAGTTGACGACGACGATGCCGCCACCCTTCGGCTTGGGGAACACCCAGGTCTTGATCTTGGTCGCGAGGCACTGCTC
>JBKJNL010000614.1:0-5231 GCA_046593615.1 Myxococcota bacterium
AGCACGCGATCGCAGACCTTCTCGAGGGGTCCGCGCGGCAGGTGCGTCATCCAGCGCAGCAACATGGGCGGGTCTTCGCTGAGCGCGTCGTAGTTCTGCGCGAACGGGCCGCCCGAGGTGCGGGCGCTCTCGCCCATCGTCGTCGACGGGCCGTCTTCCCAGCGGGGGGCCTGGTACTTCTCCATCGCCTCGCGCTGCTTGCTCGGGTCGACGCCGCGGGCCTTTGCGGCGATGGCGTTCAAGGCCTCGCGCAGGCCGGCGAACAACACGTCGATCTCGCGGTTGCCCCAGGCGGCGTTCAAGCGGAAGCGCACGGTCTTGTCGCCGGCGGTGTAGGCCATGAAGCCGCGGTAGAAGCGCTGGTTGATCAGCTGGTTCGACAGGTGCGACGACGGCAGATCGAACGCGAAGATCCAGCCCAGCGAGCGCGGGTTCATGACGAGGGCGGGGTAGTCGACGGCCAGGGCCCACAGGCGCTCTTGCACCTCGGTCTGCAGGTTCTGGGCGCTCTCTTCGAGGATGGCCTCGCCGTGCAGCTTGCCGCGCATCAGCTGCACCACGTGCGCCGGCGACGGACGCGGATCGGGCCACACGCTCAAGCAGGCGCCGACCTGGGCCTTCTTGGCCGTCGTCAAACAGTCGGGTCCGTCTTGCTGCCCGCGGGCGTTCTTCAGGTTGAAGATCGTGTGCCACCAGAAGGGGCCGCCGGTGCCGAAGCCGACCTGCACCTCGTCGAACACCAGCGGAACGCCGCATCCCCGCGTGAGCGCGCGCAGGCCGTTGAAGAAGCGGGCGGTGCCGTAGTTGTCGCCGCCTTCGCCCTGCATGGGCTCGACGATCACGCAGCAGGCGTCGCCCTTCTTGATCTCGTTGCGCACGGCCACGAGGGCTTCGATCTCGGCGCGCGTCAGCGCATCACCGTCGTAGTCGTTGGCGTCGGGGGTCTGCCCCGTCGTCCAGGCGGCGATCCATTTGTCGTCGACGGGGGGCTCTTCGCGTGGGTCGCTCCACTTGGGGAACGGCACGAACGTGGCCTCGTAGCCCTTCATCTCGAAGGGCTTGCGCTTCTCGGCGTTCCAGGTCGCGTGCAGCGCCGCGAGGGTGCGGCCGTGGAAGCTGCCTTCAAAGGCGATGACGCGCTTGCCGCCGGGCCCATGCAGCCGGCACAGGTCAAAGGCTTTTTCGTTGGCTTCGGCGCCGCCCGACGTGAACGACACGTGGCGGATGCCCTGCCAGCTCTGCTTGATGAGGAAGCGCGCGTAGTCGTCGACGGCCGCTTTGTCGGGGCTTTCGGAGAAGCCCGGGGCTTCGGTGTCGGGGTTGGCGACGATGGCGCTGCCGAGGTCGCCGTCGTCGAGGGCGCGCAAGAAGCGGCCGGCCGAAAACCCGACGCCCAGTGACGCGATCTGCGAGCCGGCGTCGAGCACCACCAGGCTGTCGTCGTCGATCGAGGCCATGTAGGCGCCGTCGGACCAGCCGAGGTCGATGATCGGCTCCTTCTTTTCCTTGGGCAGGTAGTCGCCGCGGTACAGCCGACGCAGCAAGGCTTCGCTGCGAGGCAGCTTGCCGCCTGGCGGGCGACGCACCTGCTTGGGCATCAGGCGCAACAAGAACACCGGGTTCTCGCGCACGATCTGGTCAAGCATCGCCGTGATGGTGTTCAAGAAGGTCTCGGCCTCGCCGGCGTCGGCGTCGTCGACCTCGGGCACGGTGATGACCAGACGCGGCTCGCGCTCGCCGTCTTCGATGCGGGCGTAGGGCGCGAGGTCTTCGACGAGGTCTTCGGGCTCGAGCAGGTTGTCGGCGACGGTCAGGTCGGTGAGCTGCTCAAGGGGCACGATGACGTCGGGGCCGCGGACGTCGTCGACGTAGACGCGATAGCGCTCGAGCAGGGCCTCGAGCTTGTGGCGCAGGGCCATGCGATCGAACTGCAGCTTGAGGCGCTCTTCACCGGCCCGGAAGGCGCTCGCAAACGGCGGCTCGAGCTGCACCTCGCCCGACGCGCCGTGCAACACGGCGACGGGGTAGGTCGTGAAGCGCACGGCATCGACGCCGGCGGGCCGCTGGTTGCCGCTCTTGGCGACGCCGCCAAACGGCAGCTTGCCGCTGGCGTTGTTGGTGCTGCGGTTCCAGTTCACGCAGCCCGAGCGCGTGCGCTCGTAGAAGCGCTCAAACGTCATGGGGTCGACGGTGAACACCGAGTTGCTCAAGCCAAACGGCAGGGCGTTCACGCGCACGATGGCTTCGTCGATGTCCTTGACGATCTCGACGGCGAGGTCGGGCCCGAACAATTCTTCGTCGAGATAGCCGGGCGCCGTCGGGTTGCTCAACAGGTGGATCGACGGCGTCACGAACGCGCCACCGGGCAGCACCGCGCCGGCGAGCAGGGCCTCGCAGCCCGAGGCCACGGCGTTGCCGCGCAACTTCACGAAGCGCTCCAGGGCGTCTTTGGTGGCCAGCGGCCCGAACGTCGTCGCCAGATCCATCGGGTCGCCGGGGCGCAGCTCGCGCGTGGCCGCCAACAGCGCATCCAGGAAGCGCTCGGCGACCTTTTCGAACACCAGCAGCCGCGACGTCGCCGTGCAGCGCTGGCCGGCGGTCAAGAACGCGCCCTGCACGACGGCGGCGAGGGCTTGCGGCAGGTCGGCGTCGTCGCAGACGACGGCGACGTTCTTGCCGCCCATCTCCAGCGCCGCGATCTTCCACGGTTGATCGAGGATGGCCTGGCTGATGGCCCGCCCGGTCTTCCACGAGCCGGTGAACAAGATGCCGTCGACGCCTTCGTGCTCGACCAGCAAGCGGCCGATGTCGCCGGCGCCCTGCACGAGGTTGAAGACGCCGGGCGGCAAGCCGGCGCGCTCGACGCAGCGGGCGTAGAGCTCGCCGCACATCGGCGTGATCTCGCTCGGTTTGACGACGACGGTGTTGCCGGTGGCCAGGGCCGGGATGATGTGGCTGTTCATCAGGTGACACGGAAAATTGTACGGCCCGAGCACGGCCAGCACGCCCTGCGGGTGCGACCGCTGCTCGCCCTGCACGCCGTCGGGCTTGATGACGGCCACGCGCTTCATGGCTTCGTCAAAGGTGAGGTTCACGCGCTCACCGAGCCCCTTGGCCTCGATCAAGGCCTCGCGCAGCGGCTTGCCCATCTCGCGCACGATGGCCTTGCTGATGACATCGACGCTCTCGTCGAACGCGGCCTTGAGGGCCATGAGGTGCTTCTGGCGTCCTTCGACACCGAGGCTGTGCCAGGCGGGCTGGGCCACGCGGGCCGCGGCAATCGCGTCGTCGACGTGCGACGGATAGACCGGCGCCTTGAAGACGACGGCGTAGTCCTTTGCCGGGTCTTTGCTGGTGATGATCGACTGCGGCTCGCGGCCCTTCTTGAAGCTGCCGTCGATGAAGTCGCCGCGGCCCTCGTCGCTGGCGGTCACGGGAAGCATGGACGCGGGCATGGAGACCTCCACAACAGAAACGGTGACGGCGCAGATGGCGCCGACGATGGCGCCGGCGACGAACGCAGGCGGGCGCCCGGGCCATACACCGTGACGACGTCGACGTCACCGGCTAGCGTTCCCTCATGAGCCGCAAGCGCGAGGAGCAGCGAGAGAACCGCCGCGAGGTCGCTCGCCAGCTCGGCGTCAGCGGCAAAGACGTGCCGACGTCGCTGCTGGAAAACGAGCGCGTCACCGAGCCCCGCGTCCTGCCCTCGCTCGCCGTGCAGACGCTGAAGCGGGGCTTCTTGCAGAAGCCGGGGCCGATGGTCTTGCACGTGGCGCTCTACGTCGTCGACGGCGCCGGCCCGCGCACCGTGCGTCAGCTGGTGCGCGGGGCCACCCTCGAGCGACCCGGCGAGGTCTCGCTCGTCATGACCCCCGCCCCCGACGCCGGCGACGACACCGTGCGCTACCGCCGCCCGGGCCACTTCGTCGTCGTCGCGCTCTTGACCGAGACGCCGCCGAAGCAACCCGACGACGTCGCCGCCTTTGCCAAAGCGCACGCCACAGCACTCGGCAACGCAACAGCCCTGCGCATCGGCCTCGACGGCAAGCTGTTGGCGGTCGACGACGACGCCATCCGCAAGGTCGGCGCCGCCCGCGGCTGCGCGCTCGAGCTCGTCACAGATTTGGCCGCGTTCACCTTTGTCGCCGCCGGCGTGCTGGCCATCGCCGCCGTGCACCGGGTCAACGAGACGGTGACGCTGCCGCTGTCGACGTCGGATCAGAAGCTGGTGGCGACGTTGTCGTTGGCCCTGCGGCTCTGATTGTTTCGCGGCGCGCGGCCCCCCGCATCGGCGAGCGTGCGCCAACGCAGGAAGCCTCACCCCCGCGCGCGGTGCGGGGGTGAGGCTTCTGGGCGTCGATCAAGGCCAGGCCTACGGCGTGGGCGCGAGGTCGAAGCGGTCGAGGTTCATCACCTTTGTCCAGGCGGCGACGAAATCGGTCACGAGCTTCGGGCCGGCGTTGGCGCTGCCGTACACCTCGGCAATCGCGCGCAGCTGCGCGTTGCTGCCAAAGACGAGGTCGACACGGGTGGCCGTCCACCGGGCAGCGCCGGTCTTGCGGTCGCTGCCTTTGAACTGCTCGCGGGCCTCTGAGGTCGGCTGCCACTGCGTGCCCATGTCGAGCAGGTTGACAAAGAAGTCGTTGCTCAAGGTGCCGGGTTTGTCGGTGAATGCGCCGGCGATGACGCGCAGGCCGCCCACCAGCACCGTCATCTCGGGCGCCGTCAGCGTGAGCAGCTGCGCCTTGTCGATCAGCAGGGCCTCGGCGGGCACGCTGTAGCGGCCCTTGAGGTGGTTTCTGAAGCCGTCGGCGATGGGCTCGAGCGGCTCGAACGAGGCGACGTCGGTCTGGTCTTGCGAGGCGTCCATGCGGCCCGGTGAGAAGGGCACGTTGACGTCGTGGCCGGCGTCTTTGGCGGCTTTTTCGATGGCGGCGCCGCCGGCGAGCACGATCAAGTCGGCGAGCGAGACCTTCTTGCCGCCCTGGTTGCCGCCTTGGTTGAACGCGGCCTGGATGCCTTCCAGCTTCTGGAGCACGGAGGCCAGCTCGGCGGGTTGGTTGACGGCCCAGTCTTTCTGCGGCGCCAGGCGAACGCGCGCGCCGTTGGCGCCGCCCCGCTTGTCGGAGCCGCGAAAGGTGGAGGCCGACGCCCATGCCGTGGCCACGAGTTGGGCCACGGTCAGGCCCGACGCCAGAACTTTTTTCTTGAGGTCGGCGACGTCGTGG
>JBKJNL010000027.1:0-5291 GCA_046593615.1 Myxococcota bacterium
GCGCGAGCAGCGATCCGACCGGGCCGGCGCCGATGACGACGATGTGCGACTGGTTCACACGCACTCCTTCAAGATGTCGACGAAGCGGACGACGTCGGCGAAGCGGCAATACAGGGGCGCTGGGGCCGCGCGGACGACGTCGGGGCGGCGGAAGTCGACGCACACGCCGCGCTCGTGCAGCAGCAGCTGGAGCTTCTCGGCGTCGAGCCCCTTCACCCGCAGGCTGAGCTGCGCGCCGCGGGCCGCGGCGTCGCGCGGGGTGATGATCGCGACGCCTTTGACGTCGTCGACGAGGCGCTCGAGGAAGCCCGTCAACGCCAACGACTTCTGGCGCAGGCGACGCATTCCGGCCCGCTCGAACACGTCGAGCGAGGCGTGCAGCGCGGCCATCGACAAGATCGGGGCATTCGAGACCTGCCAGCCGTCGGCGCCTTCTTCGATGTCGAGCTCCTTTTTCGAGAAGCGCGTGGCGGCCTTTGCGCTCCACCAGCCCGCGAAGCGCGGCAGCTCGAAGCTCTTGGCGTGACGCTCGTGCACGAAGCTCATGCCCACCGCACCGGGGCCGCTGTTCAAATATTTGTAGGTGCACCAGGCGGCGAAGTCGGCGCCGTCGTCGTGCAACGACAGCGGCACGTTGCCGGCGGCGTGGGCCAGGTCCCAGCCAACCACGATGTCGCGGGCCCGCGCGAAGCGCGTGAGGCGGCCGATGTCGAACAATTGTCCCGTATAATAATTGATGCCCGCCAGGAGCATCAATGCCACCGAGCCCTTGTGCTCTTCGAGGACGGCTTCGACGTCTTCGGTGCGCAGCAGGTCTTCGCCCGCACGGGGTTTGACCTCGATGATGGCTTCGGCGGGATCGAAGCCATGGAAGCGGGCCTGGGTTTCGACCAGGAAGCGGTCAGACGGAAATGCGCCGCCTTCGATGACAATTTTATACTTCTGCTGGGTCGGTCGATAGAAGCTCACCATCAACAAATGCAGGTTGGCGGTGAGCGACCCCATGGCCACGACCTCGCCGGGCCGCGCGCCGACCAGCGCCGCGCCCCGCTCACGGAACAGGCGGTGGTAGCTGAACCACGGCTCCGCCGGACCCGCCGTAATGCCGCTCGCACCCGCGGTGCGGGGCGCCGCGAATTCGGCGCCCGTGGGCGCGAAGTGTCCTTCGACGCCGAGCCGGGCCCAGGCATCGAGCTCGGCGTTGACGGCGGCGCGGGCGCTGACTGGCATGAGCCCGAGGGAGTTGCCGGTCAGGTAGACGACGTCGTCGCCGGCGGCGGTCTTCGGGAAGCAGAACTCGCCGCGAAACGCAGCCAGCACGTCGGCGGCGTCTTGGGCGCGGGCTTCTTCGAGCGGGTCGATCACGGTCACAGCGGGCCTCGCGGATCTTCAGAGAGGGCGGCAGCAGACACGAACGGAGCAATGAGCGGTCGCGACGGCGCGGCGTCGGCGACGAAGGGCGCCACCTGCAGGAACAGCGCGTATGCGCCCACGGCGACGTCGTCGTCGACGGCGATGAGCTCTGTGACGCTGCGCGGGGCGACGTTGGGGGCGTCGACGGCGCCGGGGGCGATGTCGAAAAAGGCGCGGTGCGCAGACAGCAGGCCGCCGTCGTCTTCGCGGTCGAGCGACGGCAGGTCGACGAGCAGGTGCATGAAGCCGCGCTCGCGCACACAGGCGGCGGCGTCGAGCGTGAGGTAGGGCGGGTTGGTGCCCGAGTGCCGTTGTCGTCGTCGAACAGCGCCCGATCCGGTGGCCACGATGAGCGCCAGCGGCGGACCCGGCGCGCCGGGGGGCACGACAATCGCGGCGAGGGCGTCTTCGAGCAGACCGCGATCGACGACGCGGTCGTCGTGGCGGTGGTTGCCGGCGACATCGTCAACGGAGTCGCCGAGGGCGATGGGCGTCACCCGCACGAGCAGCGCCAGGCACAGCGGCTCGTTGACGACGACAGGGCGGCGCGTGGCCAGGATGTGACCGGGCCCCTCGGTGTGGGTGCCGTCGCCGTGGGGCGTGAGCGTGTGCGTCTCGCAGTTGCACGAGCCGCCGCGGCGGACGTCGCCGACAAACGAGCCGCCTTCGACGGCCTTTGTGCGCGCCGGACCCAGGGAGAACGCGCGGCCATCGTCGTCGTCGAAGGCGATGGGGATGCTGAGGTCGCGGGCGGCGGCCATGTCGACGTCGAGGTCACCCAGGCGCAAGCGCATGCTCTGCCTTAGCAGGCTGCGGTGGCAACGGTCGACGAAGTCAGAATCCGGCGTCGTCGACGTGCACGGCGTTCTGCAACTTGAATCGCTCAGGCATGGGACCGACGTGCGACACGCTTCGTTCGACCCGCGCTGCGCGCGCTGCTTCATGAAACCGGTGCTGTGCCTGTGCCCGGCGCTCACGAAGCGGGCGACGAAGCACCACGTGCGCGTCGTCGTCCACGACGTCGAATTGATGAAGTCCACGAACTCGGGGCGCCTGTTGCCGCTCTTGCTCGAGAATGCAGCGCTCGTGCCCTACGGCGGGCCGCACCTGCCCCTGGACGTGACGCCGCCGTCGCCAGCCTCGCCAGCGTCAGCGGCCCGCGCGCTGGGCCCGCCGGGTGCGAGGCCTCTGGTGCTCTTTCCCCAAAACGGCGTGCCGTTCCTGCAAGACGTCGTCGACGCCGACGCCGCCGCCGGCCGCGACACGCCGCGCACGCTCATCGTCCTCGACGGCACCTGGCACCAGGCCAATCGGCTGCGCAAGCGCTTCCTCACCGCCGGCATCCCCTTCGTGCGCCTGCCGCCCGACACGCGCGCGTCGACGTACCAGCTGCGCCAGGGACACTTCGAGCACTCGCTCTCGACGCTCGAGGCCACGGCCCGGGCCCTGGCGATCCTCGAAGGCAACGCCGACGTCGAAGCCCACCTGATCGACGGCTTCCGCCGCATGGTCGACCGCACCTTGTGGCTGCGCGGCAACCTCGACGCCGACGCCGTCTACGGCGGCCTGCCCGCCGGCGTGACGCGCCACGGCATCAACCAGCGCATGGAGTCACACGTCGGCGTCGGCGTTCGCCGCCCGTGACCCTTCACGTCACAAAAGATGGGTGACGCGCTTGTCGAGGCGCAGCGCTTCGTAGACGTCGTACACCTGCTGCCCCGACGTCACGTACACGTCGATCGTCAAGCACGTGTAGCGGCCCTTGGACGAATCCCGCGCGCTCCAGGCACCGGAGTCGATGGACCGGCCCACGACGCCTTCGACGCGGGCGACGAGGGCGGCGACGACGTCTTCGTCGGCTTTGGCGATGGCCTTGAAGCGAAAGACGCACGGGTATTGAACGAGCTCCTCGATGGGCCGGCCCGAGCCACTGTTCAAGCTGCCGAGTGACCAACCAAGCAGCGGTCCTGCTGAATCGTCATCCATGCGTGAAGTGTACGAGCTTGGGACGGCGACGACGACCACCCCTGTCGGGTTCCGGCGCCGCTGACCTACATGTCTCCGATCAGCAGCCCGTCTGCCACCAGCCCTCTGAGCAGCGCGCTGGCTTCGTCGTCGTCGTCGCAACCCGACGCGCGGCACAGCGTCATCACAGCGGAGCGCGGGGCGGCCTCGACGCAGCCGGCCAGGACTGCGGCGAGGGCGTCGCTGCAGCCGCCGACCAGCGGATCCACAAGGCCCTGTTCGACGACGGCTCCTTCGCTGTCACCGCCGACCGCGTTGACGTCGCTGTGGGGCAGTGGCCAGCGCAGCCGCTGCCCGGCCAGCACCGCGCGCCGGTGGTCGGCGCCCAGCAACTTGCGCAACCCCGCCCAGGCGTCGACCGCGCCCGTGGGCAGCCCGACCTCGGCCGCGACGCCGGCGGACAGCGTCAGCGGCCCGCGGTGTCGGGCGCGACGACGGGCGCGGGCCACGCACGCCTCGATGCGGGCCGCCGGGTGTCCCTCCAGAAAGTGCGGCAGCACCTCGTGCATGGCAGCGCCGTCGACGACGACGAGCAGCGCGGGGCTGCGAAAGAATTCGAACAGGCGCGGCACGCCGACGACAGCGACGGTCACGGGAAATTCCGCCAGCAGCGCCGTGGCCGCGCGCGGCACCAGCTCGGCGTCGGCGGCAAAGGCGCGGCGATCGATGCGGTTGATGATGGCCCGCTCGTCGTCGCTGAGCACGCCGGGCGCGTCGACGACGCGGGGCCGCCACCAGGCGTCATCGAAGTGCAGCAGCGTGACCGCGCGGCGCAGCGCGCGAGCCCTCACGTTGCGATCGGCGTTCCGATCGGCGTTCCGATCCGCGCTCCTGTCGGCGCTCACGTCGGCTCCTTCGTGATGTCCGCGCCCCAGCCACTGCCGCGGACAGTCGCCATGACAGCGGCGATGCGTTCGAAGCCGGCGATGACGTCGTCGTTCTTGTTGCGCTCACACTCGAAGACCACGGCCTTGAGGTTCGGGGCCCGCGCCGCGGCGTGCTCGAACAAGGCCCAGACGTCGTCGCTGACGGCGGCGTCGTGGCTGTCGTCGATCACCGAGAAGCCGTCGACGTCGCGGCGCCTGCCGCCGGCGACGTGGATCTCGACGACGCGCTCCCAGGGGAACTCGACGCCGTCGAACAAGGCGCGGCCGGTGACGTGCTGAAACATCGCCAGGTGGGCGACGTCGAGCAGCATGCCGCTGTCGGCCCGCTCGCAGACGCGGGCAAAGAACTCGAGGATGTGCAGGTCGCCGACAAACGCGGTGCCGGGGGGGTTCTCGGGCAGCACCTCGAGGCCGGTCAGCGCCCGCAGCTTCGCGACCCCGGCGGCCAACGCGGTGGCGCCGTCGTCGACGAGGATGGGCGGCAACAACAACATCTGGCCGCGATCGCGGGCGCCGAAGTGCCAGAGACCGGCGTCGCCGCACAGCCACGCCGGCCGCAACGCGGTGATGAGCGCGCGCACGCCAGCCAGCCAGGCGTCGTCGAAGTCGCGTTCGTCGTCGAGGTTGACGTCGAGGAAGTGGTAGGTGGTCGGGCGCAGCTCGCGGGCCCAGCGCACGCCATCGTCGTCGAGCCCCTTTTCGACCTCGACGCCGACCTCGAGAAACGAGGCGAAGCCGGGGTGCGCGCGGGCCAGGGCAAAGACGTCGAGGGCGCCAACGGCGGCGGCGGCGCCGTATTCGGTGGAGACGCCGATCCCCAGCCGCGGCAAGGCGCGGACCCGATCCGAAAAAGTGTCCCGCTCAGCCATGGTGCCATCCTGCCGGCGTTGGCGACGACGACAAGCGGGCATCGCCGGCCTCGTCGGCGCCGCATCGGGTCGAGCGGTCCGGCGCCGACGAGGCCGG
>JBKJNL010000046.1:0-2526 GCA_046593615.1 Myxococcota bacterium
AGGGCGAAGGCGAAGGCGAAGGCGAACCACCCTTCGCGTACGCCGGCCTGGCGATCACCGAGATCATGTTCAACCCGCGCGCGACCCCCGAGCAGGGTCGTGAGTGGATCGAGATCGCGAACCTCTCCGACGTCGACGTCGACCTCGCGGGCGTGACCTTTACGCAGTCGGGCGTGGCGCCGGTGTCGCTCGGTGGCGGTACGCTCGCGCGCGGCGCGCGGCTGGTGCTGGCCCGTGAGCGCGACCTCGGCACCACGGACGTGTGCATCGAGAACGTCGTCATCATCCCGACGCTGGTGCTGGCCAACAGCCAGACCGATCTGACGATCAGCGGCCCCGGGTTCGAGAACACGGTCACCTACGGCACGTCGGGCAACATCACGCGCCTGAACGGCATCGCCACGGCGCTGCGCGCCGACGACGTCGACAACCGCAGCGCCGGCGCGTTCGTCGACGCGGTCTGCGCCTACACCGCCGGAGAGCTCGGCAGCCCCGGTGTCGCCAACAGCTTCGACGCGGCCTGCACGGCCCCGACGTTCGTGCCCTGCGTCGGCGAGGGCGAAGGCGAAGGCGAAGGACCCGTCGACGCCGGCTTCTTTGCCGACGCCGGCCCAAACGCCCTGCCCGAGATCACCGTCACGGCGCCCGGCGGATCCGTGACCGCCAGCGGCGACGACCTGACCTTCGACGTCGCCTACGAAGCCTTCGACCCCGACCGCGACGCCGTCTCCGTCGACGTCTACCTGGCCATCGACGCCGCCGGGCAAGACGGGCTGCGCGTGGCCCGCGGGCTGCCCGGAGGCGCCCAGACCCGCGCGATCTCGGCGCTCGGCGTTCCAGCCGGCACGTGGCACGTCTTTGCCGTGGCCCGAGATCCGCGCGGCGGCACCGCCTACGGCTACGCCCCCGGCACCGTCGTCGTCGGCGGCGGCGGAGCCGTCGACGCCGCCTTTCGCCTGCTCGAGCCCGACGGGGTCGATGACGTCGACGAAGGCGGCTTCGTCGCCATCTCCTGGGACGTCGACCTGCCCGCCGGCCAGACCGGCACCATCGCGCTGTTCCTCGACACCGACGCCGACGGCCAGGGCGGCACCCCGATCGTGGGCGGCCTGCCTGCGGTGGGCGTGATCAACGACGACGGCGAGCAGCAGGCCGCGCCGACGGTCTTTGCCCTCGACACCGCGACGTTGGCCCCCGGCAGCCACCGCATCTACGGCGTGTTGAGCCACGCCGGCGCGCCAGTAACGTCCGTCGCCGACGGCACCGTGACCGTGCAAGCGGAGGGTTGCGCCTGCGCGACTGGAGCCGCCGGTGGTTCAGGTTTGACATCGACATCGCGAAGCTTGCCGGGCGTGCTGGTCCTTGCGATGCTCGCGCTGCTTTTCGCGCGCAGCCGCTTCGGCGCATCGCGAACAGCCGTGTTTGTCCGTCGCACGTTGCGCTGGACAGCGCGTCACGACGAGTCCTGATTGGTCGGCCCGCCTGCGCGGGCCTGCGAGGCGGCTGAGCGGTGCGTTACGGGATCATCAGTGACATCCACGGAAACATCGAGGCCCTGACGGAGTCTTTGAAATCGCTCGAGAAGGAGCGCATCGACACGTACATCTGCCTTGGCGACATCGTCGGCTACGGGGCCAATCCCGAAGAGTGCGTGAACATCGTGCGCGCAAAGGCCAAGGTGACGATCGTGGGCAACCACGACGCCGCTGTCGCCGGCCGCATGGATTACTCGTACTACTACGACGCGGCCCGCCATGCCCTCGACTGGTGCAAGGGCAAGGTGTCTGCTTCGTCGCTCGAGTGGCTCAAGCAGTTGCCCTATAAGCACACCGAAGGCGACGTCGATTTCTGTCATGGCAGCCCGGTCTGCCCCGAAGAATTCGAATACGTTTTCACCAAGGAAAAGGCGAAGGAGCTGCTGAAGTTTCGTGACCAGCTCAACTGGGTCACGTTCATCGGCCACTCGCACTTGACGAGAAGCTTCGCGCTCTCAGCCGACGACGCCTACAACGTCAAAGGTCCGGAATTCGTCGTCCGAAAAGACTTTAAATACATCATCACTGTCGGGTCTGTTGGGCAGCCGCGTGACTACGACCCGCGTTCATGCTGTGCAGTGTTCGACACCGAGACCTGCGTCTTCAAGTACGTTCGAAGCGAATACAACATCGAAGCGCAGATGAAGAAGATCATCGACGCCGGCCTCGCCTACAACTTCGGCGCCCGCCTGCTCGTCGGCATCTGATCCCGTGTTCGGATGACTTTGCCGACTGCGTCGGCGGCGTCATCCGACCGCGGGATGTGCTTTGCCCTCGCGGGCGCCCTTTTTCCGCTGCGCTTCGCTCGTGAAGAAGCTCATCTCGGTGAGTCTCGCGATCGAGCCTCCTTCCCGTGATCGCGTCGGCCTCTGTGATCGCGTCGGCCTCTGCGATCGCGCCGACTCTCGCGATCGCGTCGGCCTCTGCGATCGCGTTGACTCTCGCGATCGCGCCAACTCTCGCGATCGCGCCGACTCTCGCGATCGCGCCG
>JBKJNL010000112.1:0-4554 GCA_046593615.1 Myxococcota bacterium
CGTCCGCTTCGTCGTCGATGTCGGCCCTCGCAAGCGCGGCACGAACAACGGCGCGTACCTCTCCGACGACGACGTGCTGGCGCTGGTGGCGTCGGCCGAGCGCTACTCCGAGCACCCGCTTGGCGCGGCCGTCGTGGCCCACGCGCAGTCGAAGGGGCTGGCGCTGATGGACTCTGCCGACTTCGAGTCCGTCACCGGCAAAGGCGTCGTCGCGACCATCGGCAGCATTGGGAGCGAGGGGATCGGCGGGCAGCGGCATCTCGTCGTCGGCAACCGCAAGCTCCTGCGCGAGCGCGCCGTGGCGACCGCCGAGCTCGAGCAGGCCGCGCAGGCCATCGAGGCCCAGGGTCGCACCGCGATCTTTGCCGCCATCGACGGCGAGCCCGTCTGCGTGATCGGCATCGCCGACACGCTCAAGGACACCTCGGCGGCCGCCGTCAAACGCCTGCAGAAGATGGGCATCCAACTCATCATGGCGACGGGTGACAACGGACGAACCGGTCAGGCCATCGCCCGGCAGGTCGGCATCGACGACGTCCTCGCCGAAGCGTCGCCGGGCGCTAAGGTCGCGCTCATCAAGAAGCTGCAGGCCCGCGGGCTCGTCGTCGGCATGGTCGGCGACGGCATCAACGACGCACCGGCCCTCGCGGCCGCCGACGTCTCCTTTGCCATCGGCACCGGCACCGACGTCGCGATGGAGGCCGCGGCGCTCACGCTCATCAAAGGCGACATCGCCAAGGTCGCGACCGCCGTCGAGCTCTCGAAGGAGACGCTGAAGATCATCAAGCAGAACCTGTTCTGGGCCTTTGCCTACAACACGGTCGGCATCCCGGTCGCCGCGTTCGGTCTGCTGTCGCCGATGATCGCCTCGGCGGCGATGGCGTTCTCGTCGGTCTCGGTCGTCACCAACGCGCTGCGCCTGCGGAAGTTCAAGCCCCCGATGGAAGAGCAAGTGGAACAACCCGAGGAGCTGCGCCGTACACCAGATGACGTCGTGCTCGACCCGATCGCGGCCGCGCTCGTCTAGCTCTTCGCCTGTTGGGCCCCGAGGACCTCATGATGCATCTGCGCACCCGCCGCGTGGTCCGTTTTACCTTCCACCTGCTCTCGGCGGTCTGTCTGCTGGGGGCGGGCATCGCCGGCCTCGCGTTCGAGCAGCGCACGATGGACATGGTCTTGCTGCAGCTCGTCTTCTACGGCGCCTGGGCCTGCTTGCTCGGCGCCCGCGTCGGTGGGCACATGGGCGCCTACCTCGAGGAAGATCGCTGCGGCTCGATGGACATGGGCGTGATGTCGTCGATGGGCGCCATCGTCGGCACGCTCGCGGCGGGCCTGGTCGGCACGGCCCTCACCGGGCTGGCGTTGCTTCATCCCTGGAAGCTCGTGTGGGCCGGCTCCGTCGTCGTCGCCCTCGGCTACGGCTTCTGGTCGTGGGCACAGCCGCTCGCGCTCGTGCGCCTGCCGCACCTCGATGACCGCGGGTGCGTCATCAATGCCGACGGCACGCCCATCGCGGATGACCAGCAGCCCCTGCGCAACCGCGACCGCATGGTGCTCATCATCGCGGCCAGCGTCGTGTTGCTGCTCGTGCTGACGATGGTCATGGCCTTGATGATGGGCCGCGACCTCGGTCATCCCGTGATGATGGCCCCGATGATGTACGGCATGTTCGGCACCATGCTCGGCGGCATGATGGGCGGCTGGTTCGCCGGCCTCCTCGACGAGCACGACGGCGACCCCGCGCACGACAACCCCATCATGGTCGCCGCGATGGCGCTGATGGCCGGCATGATGGGCGGGATGCCCTCGGGAATGATGGGGGCGATGATGGCCATCATGGGCGACACCGCCGTCGCCATCACCGTCGTCATGGGGCTCTCCCTGCCGGTCTTGTGGTGGGCGGGGCTCGTGTGGCGGCGTTACCGCGTCGTCCCGGCCCACATGATCGACGAGCGCCGTGCGACACGCCAGCAAGAGCGACAACAACAGGCACAGATGTGGAGGGAAAAGATGGTTGATTCAAGCAGCAACACCGTCATCTTCGTGAAGGGCATGACCTGCCAGACCTGCGTCAACACCGTGACGAAGCGGGTCAGCCGCATTCCCGGGGTCACCGCCGTCAACGTCGAGCTGGCCTCTGGCGTGGTCGACATCCATCACGGAGCCGGCTTCCCCGGCGCCGGCGAGGCAAAGGCACAGATCATCGACTTGGGGTACGAGGTCGGCGAACGCTGACATCGGTCGCCTTATAATGTTTGAGTGATCATGCCGGCCCTCGCACCATCTTCTGTCTCTGAACGGGCTATCATTGGTCTGATTGGTGTCGTCCAGTTCGTCAATGTCTTGGACTTTGTCATCGTCATGCCGCTCGGGCCCGACCTGGCCCGCGCCCTGGCCATCCCCGAGGCGCACCTCGGCACCATCGGCGGCAGCTACGGCGTCGCCGCCGCTGTCAGCGGGCTCGCCGGCGCGTTCTTCCTCGACCGCTTCGATCGCCGCACGGCGTTGGCCGTCTGCATGGCCGGCCTCGTGCTGGGCACCGTCGCCGGCGGTTTCGCGACCGGCTTCGGCTCGTTGCTGGCGGCGCGCATCGTGGCCGGCTTCTTTGGCGGACCGGCGACGTCGCTGGCCTGGAGCATCGTCGCCAGCACGGTGCCGCAAGAGCGGCGCGGCCGGGCGGTGGCGTCGGTGATGACGGCGTTTTCGTTCGCCTCGGTGCTGGGTGTGCCCGCCGGGCTTGAGCTCGCTCGCCAGGGCACGTGGCGCCTGCCGTTCTTCGTCACCGCGGGACTCGGGGCCCTGGCGCTGCTCGGCATCTGGCGGCTCTTGCCCCCGATGACGAGCCACCTGAAGGCCCCGTGCCAGGCCGGCCCGGTGCAGGCGCGGCCCGGGTCTCCCGCTCCAAGGCCGCTTGGGCCCGGGGTCGGCGCGCTGCTCGCCGCCCTGGTGCGACGGCCCGGGGTCCGGCTGTCCTATGCGCTGACGGCTGTGGTGATGATGGCGGGATTTCTGGTGATTCCGAATATCTCCGCCTATATCCAGGGCAATCTTTCATATCCGCGTTCGGCTCTGGGATTCTTGTATCTCGTTGGCGGCGTGATCAGCTTCCTCACGCTGCGCGCCACCGGCCGGCTGGTGGACCGCTTCGGCAGCGCACCGGTTGCGTCGGGCGCGGCCGCGCTGCTGGTGGCCACGCTCTTCTTTGGCTTCGTGCGCTTCGACCTCTGGCGCGGCTGGATCGGTGGCCGCGCCGCCGCACTCGACGGTCTGCGGCTGGCGGTCGGCGGCCTCGGCGTGACGATCAGCGACGCGGGCATCGTCGTCCCCGTCCTCGTGGTGTTCATCGCTTTCATGGCGTCGCTGGGCGCGCGCAACGTCGCCTACAACACGCTCGCCTCCAAGGTGCCCAGCGAACAGGACCGCGCGCGCTTCATGTCGCTGCAGTCGGCGGTGCAGCACACAGCGTCGGCCGCCGGCGCGCTCGGGTCATCGGCCCTGCTGAGCGACGGCCCCGGCGGCAGCATCGACGGCATCGGCCGCGTCGCCGGCCTGGCCATGGGGCTCACTGTGGTGGCGCCCATCTTGATGATCATCCTCGAGCGGATGGTGAGACGCGCTGATCCCCCCGCGGCTCCCGACCAGACGCCCGCCGGTGGAAAGACGCCGGCATGACCGACCACCAGGGCGCGAGGGCGGCGACGACGACGTTCATGCCCCTTCCGCGCGGTGCGCAACCCCATCTTCAGTGCGATGACGGTGGCAGCCATGGGCTTCGTCGTCCTCGTCCCTGGCGTCGTTTCGGTGGCCGCAGTGCTGGCCCTCGTCGTGGCCATCGAGCTGCAGGTCCGCCTCGTCGAGGAGCCCCATCTGCTGCGCACCCACGGCGACGCCTACGCCGCCTACGCCGCCCGTGTCGGACGCTTCATTCCTGGCGTCGGCCGCCTGTCGGCGCGCACGCATCTGGCTGGGTGAGGCGGC
Source organism: Myxococcota bacterium (assembly GCA_046593615.1). GTDB lineage: Bacteria > Myxococcota > UBA727 > UBA727 > VGSZ01 > VGSZ01. The sequence goes on from JBKJNL010000112.1 coordinate 3,979, forward strand.
TGTTGCTCGCAGTTGACGTTGTCACGCGAGGGCCGAGCCCGTGTGGGCCCACGGCCGGACGCTCCTGAACGGCGCTGGCCGATGGCATGATGCAACGATGCGCGCCTTTGTTCCTGTGCTCTTGTTGTCTGCCTGCCAGCCCCTGGCACTCACGGCGGTCAGTCCGGCGGTGGCGGCGGGCAACACCGAGATCGAGGTCCGCGGCACCGGCTTCGACGCAGCCCTCGAGTTGGAGGTCGTCGGCGAAGCGGGGACATTTGCGATGTCGGTCGTCAGCGTTGATGGCGAAGAGGCGCGGGTCCGCGTGCCGGGCAGCGCGCCGGGCGGCGTCTACGACGTCGTGGCGCGCTCGGGAGGAAGCGAGGCTCGCCTCGTCGACGCCCTGACGATTCGCAACGGCCAGCTCGAGCTCTTCTTCTTCAAGGCCGATGACGGGGACGCGACGCTGGTCATCTTTCCCGGCGGGACGACGATCCTCATCGATGGTGGACCGCGCGGGACGGCGGGTCGCATCGTCAGGCTCCTCGACGAGAGCATCAGCGGTCGGCTGGACGGCGTGATTCTGACGCACGCAGA
>JBKJNL010000452.1:0-5023 GCA_046593615.1 Myxococcota bacterium
GCACGACGGCGCCGTCTTTGGGAACGTTCTCCAGGCCCGAGACCTCGATGCTGCGAAAAAAGATCCGCGTCACCAACCGGAGAAACGAAACGAGCAGGTCGTAGAGCACGTCGCGCACGACGCCGAGACTGCCACAGAAGCCCGACTCCGCTGGCCGGCTACAGGTCGAGCAGCAGCTGCTTCAGATCGCGGCGGGCGCTGAAACCGAGATCGCACGCGGCGCGGTCGCCGTCGACGAGGCAGGAGTACTTCAGGTGCACGAGCTCGTTCTCATCGTGGCGCGTGAGCCGCAGGGCCCGCACGCGCGTCAGCGCGGGCCCGAACAACATCGAGGGCAAAGGCACGGTCTGCGTGCCGCGCACCGCGAGGATGCGCGACAGGGGGGCCTGCGTGGTGCCGGTGATGTTGAAGACGCCGCGGCGGCCGGGGGCGAGGGCGAGGGCGACGGCGTCGACGAAGTCGTCTTCGTGCACCAGCTGGATCATGGGATCGAAGCCCAGCAGCACCGGCACGCGCTTCTGGCGCAAGAAGCGCGACGCCGCATTCTTCAGGCTCGGCCCGATGACGTGCACCGGTCGCAAGATGACGGTCTCGGTCTCGGGCGACTTCCAGAAGAAGCTCTGCACCATCATGTCGACGGCAATGGCGTCGGCGAGCCGCCGGTCGCGCTGGCCGCCGAGCAGCGGCGCCTCTTCGGTGAGAAACGCCCCCGACGTCGCTGATGGGCCGTACAGCTGCGCTGACGACAGCACCACGAGCTTCTTGGCGCCGATCTGCTCGACCAGCTTCAGCAACGTCGCCGTCGTCTCAAGCGTCGCCGCGCCGCGCCCCCCTGACGTCAGCGAACGGCCGCGCTCGTCGTGCAGTGGGCCGAGGTGCACGACCAGCTCGGGCTTCTTCTTCTTCACCAGCGTCTGCGCGGCCTTTCGGCGCAGATCGACCTCGTGGTGCTCGACGTCCTTGGGGCGCTCGGGGAAGGGGCGCGTATCGAGGCCGAGCACGTCGTAGCTGCGGTGCAGGCGACGACACAGCACGCGCCCGAGCGACGACGCCGCACCGGTGATCAAGACGCGCGGGCGCTCGAGCCGGGCGCTGCTGCGGCGCTCATCGGTCTTCGTCGTCTCGGGAGTCTTTTTCTTGCTGGCCATCGCTTCAAAAACTACCAGTCAAAAGAACACCGACTTGCGGCGTTTCAGGCCATTTTCGATCATGCGCTGGATGGTGTTCTTGACCTTTTTGACGTGGCCGGCAACGACGTCGTCGTCTTCGTCGGCGGAGCCCTTGAATTCCATCGGCTCTCCGAACCAGATGCGATAGCGGGTCGGCAGGGGAAACGGTACGAACTGTGGAAAAATGACGGGCGCGGCCGGCAATCCAAGCAATCGTGCAAGGGGCCGGATGTCGGCGATGGCCGGGGCCTGCTCTTCGGCGCCGATGACCGCGAAGGGCACGATGGGCGCGCGCGTCGACAACGCCAGGCGCATGAAGCCCTGTCCGAAATCCGCGAGCTGGTAGCGCTGCGCGAACAGCTTGGAGATTCCCTTTGCGCCTTCGGGGAACACCATCACGGCTTCTTCGGCGTTCAACAGCTTCGCGCAGGTGACGGGGTCGCCGACGATGGCGCCGGTGCGGGCGAACAGCTCGGAGACGAAGGGCAGCTCGGCGCTCCAGCGCTCGACCATGCTGCGCACCAGGCGCGGCCGCGGCGAGTCGGTGAGCACCGTGGTGCCGACCATGGCGGCGTCGAAGGGCAGCTGCCCGGAGTGGTTGCCGATCAACAAAAAGCGGCCGTCGCCGGGAATGTGCTGCGTGCCGTGGCTCTCGACGCGGAAGTAGCGGTCTTTGAGGAAGGTCAAGAACGGCGCGACGACCTTGATCATCTCGGGGTCGAAGCCGAAGGGGTCGACGCCGAATTCGTTGAGGTTGCTTCTGGGCAGGGCGTCGATGCGGGCCCGCACCTGCGGATCAAGCAGGCCGCCAACGACGTCTTTGACGCGGGAGAGGATCGACACCGCGGCTGGCTACCGCGACGGCGCGCGCGACAAAAGCGTGCTCGCGGCACAGGGCGCGGCGGCGACAAATCCGCCGGGCTGTGCGCCGCAGACGCACATGTATGTCGGTGGCAGCGGGGCCGGCCGGGCCGGAGCGGCCCCGGAGCGGACCGGTCGGGCAAGCGCGATCCAGTTCGGCTTTGGCTATTCCCCGAGAGATCGGGGAGAGTCGAAATCCCTGTCCGGGCGGGCCCTTCCGCTCGTTACGCAGGTGTTTTTCCGGAGCGACCCGCCGTGCGGGTGCTTCATGAGGTCGGGCGGGCGATGGCGTCGCAGAAGACGAAGAACGACTGGAACGACGAGAGCACGAGCGAGATCTCCGTGACGCTCTTGCCGTTGTCCACCGAGCAGACGCCCTCGGTGCTCGAGATGGTCCAGGGCCCCGGCGCCCCCCGCAACTACGAGCTCTACCGGTCAGAGATGGTCATCGGCCGGGCCATCGACGCCGACGTCCCGATCAACTCCACCGACCTGTCGCGCCGCCATGTGCTGCTGCGGCGAACGCCGTCGGGCCAGTTCTCGGCCCAGGATCTCGAGAGCCGAAACGGCGTCTACGTCAACGGCGTGAAGATCCATTCCGCGGTTTTGCACGACGGCGATTCGGTGCAACTTGGATCGATTTTGTTTGTTTTTCACGAGGGCCGCGCGACGTCATGATCATGATGATGAAGTCTCTGGCATGACCTTCTTCGTCCGCTTCTGGGGGACCCGCGGGTCGATCCCCACCCCGGGACACCTCACCAAGAAATACGGCGGCAACACGTCGTGCGTCGAGATCAAGAGCGAAGACTCGCTCTTCATCTGCGACGGCGGCACCGGCCTGCGCGAGCTCGGGTCCGACTTGATGACCCGCGGCAAAAAGGCCCTGACCGGTCACTTCTTTTACAGCCACACCCACTGGGACCACATCCAGGGCTTCCCGTTCTTTACACCGGCATATATCCCGCAGAACACTTTTCATGTGTATGGTACGGCCGAAGGTGATCGACGGACCTATGAGCTGTTGAGCGGTCAGATGCGCTCCGACTACTTCCCCGTCGACTTCGGCGAGCTGCGCGGCAACATCGTCGCCAGCCACCTCGACGGCGGCCACCGCGAGATCGACGGCGTCGCCGTCAGCTTCTTTGAGCAGCACCACCCCGGGCGCTCGTGGGCCTATTCGTTCGTCAAAGACGGCTTCAAGATCGTCTACGCCACCGACAACGAGATCGACCTGACCTTGCCCGACGCTGCGCCGAAGCTCCTCGAGCCTGACGTGGCGCGGCCGATCCCCGAGCCGTTTCGCAGGTTCTGCCAGGGCGCCGATCTGCTCATCGCCGACGGCCAGTACTTCGACGACGAGTACGAAAAAAAGGTCGGCTGGGGGCACCCGCGCGCTTCGACGGTCATCGACCTCGCGGTGCAGGCCGAGGTGAAGCAGGTGGCGATCTTCCACCACGATCCCATGCACGGCGACGGCGACGTCGATCGCAAGATCGTCCAATGCAAGGAGCGCGCAGCGCGCTTCAACTCGGCGCTGCAGGTCTTTGGCGCCCGCGAAGGCCTCGAGCTGCGCATCGGCTGAATTTTCCGCCGCGGTTTGCCGCGCAGCAGCGGCCCGTCAGAGCCTGGAAAAGATCGGAAAGACGACGGCGGCAGCGCGGAAGCGCCAGGCCTCTTCGGTGTGCTGGGCATCGCCGAGGCCGCTCGGGCCCGCGTCGTAGAAATAGAAGAGGTTGTCGTCGATGACGTAGCCCTCGCCGAGCAGCACGTCGCGCATCTGCACCGTCTCGCAGAAGTTGTCGTCGGCCTCGCCGTCGTCGTCGTTGATGCCGTCGCCGTCGCTGTCGAGGCAGCCGTTGCCGCCGTCGCCGCCGCTGTCGACATAGAGGGCCGTGTGACGCACGCCCTTGCCGTCGTAGTCGTCGATCAACGTGTCGTCGCCGTCGTTGCTGCCGATGGCGAAGCTGCCCCAGCCAAACGTCGACGACAGGCCGGCGGCGAAGTCGAAGTCGTCGGGGTAGCGGTCGGCGATGGCCAGGCTGACGAGGCCGCCCAGCGAGCTGCCCATGGTGCCGACGACGGCTGGCTCGCCGTAGACGTCGTCGATGAGCGGGCGGATGACCAGCTGGATGAGGTCGGCGTAGAGGTCGGCCCCGCCGCCGGCATCGCCGTCGCCGATGCGGTCGACGACGTGGGTGTAGTCAAAGAAGCGGTCGGCGGTGTTGTCGATGGCGACGATCATCGTGTCGGCCGGCGCGCTCTCGTCGAGGTCCCAGCCGCCGTTGATGGGCGGGCTCGGCGTCGCGCTGTCTTGCCGGAACACGTTCTGACCGTCGTGCACGTAGAGGACGCGCGTGGCCGGCAGCGACGGCAGCAGCACCCGCACGTTGCGGGCGCGCAGCACGTTGTCGTTGGGCAGATCGACGGCGAAGTGACGGGCGTAGAGCCGCGGGTAGGCGGTGCGGTCGACGTTGTCTGTCGACGTCAGCGACGTCTCGCCGTTTTCGTCAAAGGCATAGGCGCGTGCGCGATCGTCGGCGACGAAGCTGCCGACGCCGTCGATGAATTTGTAGCGCTGGCCGCTTTGCGCGGGCTTCACGACCCAGGCGAACGAAAAGGCGCCGCTGGCGGGCTCGACGTTCATGGGCTCGATGGCGAAGCCGGTGATGTCGCCGGCGAAGCGCGTGCGATCCCTGCGCAGCGAGACGAACAAGAAGCCGCCGTCGACGGGCACGGGCCAGCCGGTCGCGCGCTCGAAGCGGTTGAAGGTGCCGTCGCGGTCGACGCGGAGCGCGGCCACGATGTCGTCGGCGTCGAGGATGACTTCGCCTTCGCCTTCTCCGACGGGCGCTTCGCCTTCGCCCTCTCCGACGGGCGCTTCGCCTTCGCCCTCGCCTTTACCAACAGGCGCTTCGCCTTCGCCTTCGCCACCAGCTTCGCCTTCTCCTTCGCCAGCTTCGCCTTCGCCTTCGACCGGCAAGCCAGCTTCT
>JBKJNL010000476.1:0-3504 GCA_046593615.1 Myxococcota bacterium
TGATCGTCGTCGCCGTCATCGGCGCCACGGTCGATGAGCACCGCGACGACGGCGACGCCCGGCGGCTGACCGGGCTGTCCGTGCAACCGCTGCTGGCGCTGGCGCCGTCGCGTCGCGCCCTCGACGTGGTCGAGGTCTCCTTTGCCGCTCCCCTCGACGACGACGACGGCGGCGTCGATGAACGTTGGCGCGCGCCGGTCGTGGTCGGCCGCGGCGCGCCGCCGAAGCACGTGGTGCTGTTTCTCTCGGAGTCGACGGCGTCGCGGTTCGTCGACGCCATCACGATGCCGCGGCTCACGGCGCTCTCGCGCGAGCACGGGCTGACGTTCACCGAGCACGTCGCCCAGAGCCCCATCAGCATCAAGGCGATCGTCAGCGTCTTGTGCGGCGTGCACCCCGACCCCACGGCCGAGCTGGAGACGACGTCGCTGCCGCGCATGGACTGCGGCTCGCTGCCCGAGGTGCTCGCGGCCCGCGGGTTCGACGCGGCCTTGTTCCACGGCGGCTACTTCGCGTTCACCGACAAGCTGGCGTTCTTGAACGAGCGCGGCTTCCAACGCCTGGTCGACGGCGAGAGCCACCCCCAACGACAACAGCGCTGGCACAACGGCTGGGGCATCGACGACCGCGCCGTCGTTGATGAAGCCCTGGCCTGGCTCGATCACCGCGCCGATCCTGCGCGGCCGTCGCTGCTGGTGGTCATCCCGCTCATCCCGCACCACGAGTACTTCCTGCCCGCCGACGCGCCGACGCCGTTTGGCACCCGCACGCTGCTCGATCGCTACAAAAATGGCCTGCGCTTCGCCGACGACGTGTTCGGCCGCGTCGTCGACGGCTACCGCGCCCGCGGGTTGTTCGACGACACGCTGTTCGTGTTCCTGGGCGATCACGGCGAGGCGTTTGACGAGCACCCGCGCAACCGGCTGCACGGCTCGTTTCTCTACGACGAAAACGTGCGGGCGCCGCTGGTGTTGCTGTCGACGACGCTGTTTCCGCAGGCGCAGTCGTCGTCGCGGCCGTCGTCGCACGCCGACATCGCGCCGACCCTTCTCGACCTGCTCGGCGTGCCCGCCTCGCCAGCCATGCAGGGGCAGTCGCTGGTGTCGTCGTCGTTTTCGCCGCGGGCGGTGCCGTTGTTCACGGCGATCCCGAGCGTGCTCGTGGGCGTGCGCACGCCGCGCTTCAAGCTCGTGCACGACGTCGCCAGCGGGCGGGACGAGCTTTACGATCTGGCCATCGACCCGCGCGAGCAGAAGAACCTGGCGTCGTCGTCGCCGGCCCTGGCGGCCCGCCTGAGGGGCCGCGCGCTGTCGTTTCTCGCCGAGCAGCCACGGTTTTTGCGCGCCCTGCCGCAAAAAGAGCCGCAGCCGTGGCTCGAGCGCAACGCCACTGCCGCCGGCCTGGCCGTGGCCAGCGAGCGGGTCATGAACATGGCCCGGCGCTGCATTCCGTTGGCGACGTCGACGACGACCGAGACCGTGGTGGTGCTCGCCCGCCTCGAGCCGCCGGCGACGACCGTCGGCGTCGGCCTGACCGACGCGAGCCGGTTGCAGAAGCGCGGTCCGCTGCACGTCGATGTCGACGTCGACGTCGGCGGCGGCGCTGACGTCGTTGGCGTTGACGTCGGTGGCGGCGTCGGCGGACGTGTCCGTCTTTCTGTCGACGTCGACGACGGCTTCTTGACCTCGAGCCGCGTGGTCGCGCTGCCCGCGCCGGCGTCGTCGGTGACCGTGCGCATCGCGCCCTCGCCGACGGGCGCGCGCGGTTGTCTGTGGCTGCAGCCCTGATCAGCCCGCGCGCGCGCGTCGCAGAAAGGTCCAGGGCCAGCGGACAACGACGACGGCGACCACGAGGCCAGCGAGGCAGGCGATGAACCACGGCGCCGCGGGCAGGGGCGGCACCGCGCGCCAACGTCCGTCGTCGAGGCGCTGCCAGTCGAGCGGGCGGGCCAGCGTCAGCAGCGGCGGCGCCTCCTGCGCGGTCGTCGTCGTCAACGTGCCATCGCTGTCGCGCACGATGCCCGGCAGCAGCGGCCGCGCGCCGGGCATCGCCGCGGAAAACAGCCCGCACGCCGCGCGCTTCGGCAGGCCGCGCAGCTCGCTCTCGTTGACAGACACGAGCCATTGCACGCCGCTGTCGCGCAGCGGCGCCAGGCTCTTTTCGTCGTCGACGGTGACGGCGCGGTTGCGCCAAAAGGCCGTGAGCCCGCCGTGGGCCTCGCTGTAGGCGAGGGGCTCGAGCGGCTCATAGACGTGCGCGGTCTCGCGCCCCGTCGTCAAGGCCGCGTGGTTGGCCATGGCCATCAACGCCAGCGGCGTGTCCTTGAAGGTGCGGTCGTATTTGAGATCGCCGACATAGGCGATGCGTTGGCCGGCTTCGACCCCGAGCTCAGCGAGACAGCGGCGGCCGAGGTTGCGCAGGCCGCCCGCGCCCAGAGAATGCGCGGCGTTCAGCGTGGTGTGGGCGTCGTTGCCGGCGACGACAACGGCGCCGGAGAGGGCGGCGACGACGACGCCGACGACGACGTGGCCGCGGGCACGGGCGTGGAACCACCAGGCGGCGGTGATCGGGCCGGCATAGACCGTGAGCTTGATGGTGAAGCGGAAGCTGGCGAGCGGTCCGACCCACAGGTGATCGCTCGGCGGGCACAGCCGCGGCACGAGCACCAACAGCACCACCAGCGCGGCGACGACCCAGCGCAGCTCGCGGCGCACAAGCCCGACGACGGCGAGGGCGATGAGCAACGGCAGGAAGAACGCCGCGCCGCTGTCGACGAGCACGTTGCCAGAGACGATGGCGGCGAGCCCCTGCAGCGCCGGCAAGGCCTTCTCGAGCACCGAGCCGTGGTCGCGTGTGGCCTTCCACACCGCGGCGCCGTGCTCGGCGGCGCGCATCAAAAAGTAGAGCGCGGGGATGATCGGCAGCTGGGCCAGGGCCAGCCGGCCGACGACGTCGACGACGACCACGCGGCGGGTGCCAGCGACGACGGCGAACAGCGACAGGAATGCGCAGCCGAGCACCACCATCTGCGGGTGCGCCGCCGAAAAAAACAGCAACGACACAACGACGACGGCCACGGCTTCGCGCGGGCGCCAGGGTCGATCCTCGTCGACGGCCCGCCACACCAGGCCGAGCAGCAGCAGAAACCACGGCGCGGGCGTCAGGTAGTCGTGCCAGTTCATGCCGACGAGCAGCGGCCCCGGCGACAACGACAACAACAGCGCGCAGGCCAGGCGCGGCGGGCCGGTGATGCGCGGCGGCGGCACCCACAAAGCAAAGGCGCCGAGCAACAGCAGGTGCAGCGCAGCGTCGACCTCGAGCAACTGCAGTGGGTCGCCGAGCAGCCGGGTGATGACGGCGGCGACGACGGGGACCGGTGAGAGCCAGCCGACCTGGCCGCTGTCCCACGGCGACCAGCCCTGTCCGACGTCCCACAGCACGCGCAGCGTGTGGCCATCGAGCCAGGCGTCGGTCACGCGTGTCATCAGCGGCAGGAAGTAGGTC
>JBKJNL010000805.1:0-10699 GCA_046593615.1 Myxococcota bacterium
GCGTCGTCGTTCCTGCTGCCGCGCATGGCCGGGCACGCAAAGGCCAGCGAGCTGTTGCTGTTCGGCGAGGATGCGGCAGCGCTCTTTCGCGAACGCCATCAGCTCGCCTCGAGGCACGACGCGAGAGCCGAGGCCGACGTCGACGGCGGTGACGGCGTCAAAGGCTTCGCCGAACAGCAACAGCTCGCTGGCCTTTGCGTGCCCGGCCATGCGCGGCAGCAGGAACGACGACGCGGCTTCGGGGGCGAGGCCGAGCGGCACGAACGGCATCTTCAGCTTCGCGCTGTCGGCGATGTAGACGATGTCGGAGTGCAGCAGCATGGTGACGCCGATGCCGACGGCGTTGCCGTTGACGGCCACCGCGATCGGCTTCTCGTAATCAATCAACGCCAGAAGGAACCGAAACACCGGTGAATCTTCACCGGTGGGTGGCGTGTTCATGAAGTCGGCGACGTCGTTGCCCGAGGTGAACGAGTCGCCGGTGCCGGTGAAGAGCACGACGCGGACGGCGGGGTCTTCGGCCGCGGTCTTCATGGCCTGCACCACGTCGACGTACATTTGCACCGTCAAAGCGTTCTTCCGCTCCGGACGGTTGAACGTGATGGTGCAGATGCCTTTTTCTGTTGTGACGAGGACGTCGCTCATGGCTGCTCTCCGTGTTCGTCGGCGGCTGCGTCGGCGGGCGGCGTGCTGGCGGGTGACGGCGCGCCGCGGGGATTCTTGTGCTGGGGATCGAAGCGCGAGATGGCCGGCTTCGCCTGCTCGCGGATCGCGGCCGTGACGTCGTTCACCACGCCCGAGGCGCAGGCCAGGCCAAAGGCGCCGGTGACATAGGCGACGGTGCCGTCGATCAAGGTCTTGTCGTCGCAGCCGTGCACGTTGTCGCGGATGTCTTTCACGTCGTCGTCGCCGGCGGGGCAGACGCACGAGAAGCCTTCGCCGTTGTCGTAGGTGAGCTCGCGCGGCCAGTGGCGCTCTTCGAGCGAGAACACCGCCTGGATGCCCATCGGCCCCGTCGTCGGAAAGCCGTGCTTCTTGCGCAGGATCGAGCGCAGCTCGCGGGCCAGATGGCAGTGCGTGACGTCGGCGAGGTCGGTGATGCGCAGCTGCGTCGGATCGAGCTTGCCGGCCGCACCCATCGAGCTGACGACCTTGATGCCGCGACGACGACACTCGGCCAGCAGGTGCGCTTTGGCCGTGAGGTTGTCGATGGCGTCGACGACGTAGTCCCAGTGCTGCTGGGGTGCGGGCTGGGGGGCGTGCGGCTGCGCGTCGCCTGCGGCCACCGCACCTGACGGGCGGTGCCACTCGGCGGGCAGCGTGAGCAGCTCGTCGGCGCGGGCCGCGTTGTAGAAAGCGCGCTTGCTCTCGACCTTGGCCTGCGGGTTGATGAGCCGCAGGCGGTCTCTGACGATCCACACCTTTGGCTTGCCGACGTTGCCGTGCAGCGCGGCCAGCTGGCGGTTCGAGTTCGTGATGCAGACGTCGTCGAAGTCGACGACCATCAGGTGCCCGATGGCCGAGCGCGCCAGCGCTTCAGCGGCGAACGAGCCGACGCCGCCGACGCCAAAGACGACGACGCGCTGCTGCATCAAGGCGTGGACCGCGCCGTCGCCGAGCAGGCGCCCGAGGCGATCGAAGCGGCGGTGCAGCCGGTACCGCGTCTCGGGCTCTTTGTTCTCGAGCACCGGGTTCTGCGGCTTGCTGTGGTGGTGGGCGTGGTCGAGTGAAACCATCGGACGGGCGTATCAACGCCATCCGTCGACGTCGAGGCGGTCGGTCGCAGCGGTCGCAGCGGTCGTCGCGGCGCGCGGGTTTCGAAGACGGTCTCTCGCCCGTGCAGTGGCTCAGTCGCCGGCGCGCAGCGCGAACGAGCCAGCGATGTCGCGCACGATCAACACGTTGGTGCGCGCGTCGTGGGTGATGGTGCCGCGTGGCGACAGCATCGGTTTCACGAGCACGACGAGGTCGGCGGCCTGGGCGTTGTTGACGGCGATGACCCGCGTGTAGAGCGGCCCCTTGAGCTCGCGCTCGGCGCCGCGATCAAGCTCGTCTTGCTCCATCGCGTCGATGCGGGCCTGGGGGGCGACCCACAAGATGTTGTCTTCTTCGACGACGCCGGAGCCGTTGGACTTAAGGATGATGTTGAGCGCCGTGCGCCAGCCGACGTTCTTCAGCTTGACGGTGACCTTGCCCTTGACGTCGTCGGCCACGACGACGTTCTTGCCGCTGACGTCGCCGATCAAGCGGATGACGTTGACGATGTCGGCGCCCTGCAGGTCGATGGTGATGGTCTTGTCGTTGGGCGGGCGCGCGGCCTGGGCCGGATTCGACAACAACGCCGCCGTCGCTCCAATCGCGAGCCCGGCGCCAGCGGCTCCCACGACAAAGGCGCGGACGACCGAGGCGCGGACGAAGCCGGCAACGGAGGGGGCAGGGCGCATGGCGGCTCCGGAAAGGCGGTTGTGGACGGCGCTCGGACGCACAGTGAACCCTAACTGAGGTTCACAACCGGCTGCAACCGGCTGGAATTACACGAGACAGTGATCCGGGCTGTTCTGGCGCGGCGTGCCGCCCGGCACGAGGTTGACAGCCCGGCTGGCAAACCGTTTTGTGCGCCGCATGCGCGGACGGGCAGCGGTCATCTTTTTGTCGACGGTGTTCGGGCTCGGGCTCGGTCTCGGGTTCGGGGCCTGCGACTACAAAATCACCCAGCCGGTGTTCGGCTATGAGAACGACGAAGAGTCGTGCGTCAATTTCCTCGATGACGACGGCGACGGCGCCACCGACTGCGAAGACCCCGACTGCTGGATCTTCAGCAACCGCTGCGGCGAGGTGCCCACCGACTTCACCAACTTCGACGTCGAAGACACCCTCGAAGAGTGCTCGGACTTCGTCGACAACGACGGCAACGAATTCTTCGACTGCGAAGAGTTCGCCTGCCAGGACATCCTCGAGCTGTGCTGCGTGCTCGAGTTCGACGACGCCGCCTGCAGCGACGGCCTCGACAACGACCGAGACGGCGACACCGACTGCCGCGATCGCTCCTGCTTCTCGGGCTTGTTCGTCACCGTGTGCGACGAGCAGACCGACGCCACCTGCGCCGACGGCAACGACAACGACGCCGACGGCCTCGCCGACTGCGCCGACGACGACTGCGCCGAGGCCGTGCCGTGCAACGAGCCGGTGGTGCCCGTCGAACAAGGCCCCGAAGACACCCTCGAGCGCTGCGCCGACGGCGGCGACAACGACGGCAACGGTTTCACCGACTGCCAGGACTTCAGCTGCTCGCGCTCGCCGAACCAGCAGATCGCCGAGCTGTGCGCCAACGTCCCCGACGAGACCAGCCTCGAGGCCTGCGGCGACGGCGTCGACAACGACAACAACGGCTTCACCGACTGCGGCGACTTCTCGTGCGCGCAGTCGGAAGACGAAGCGGTTTTTCGCTTCTGCGAGCAGCGCCTCGAGAACAACGTCGAGCGCTGCAGCGACGGCGACGACAACGACGGCAACGGCTTCACCGACTGCGACGACTTCTCGTGCTCGGGCGACCGCGCCGACCCCGACACCATCGCCCTGTGCGCCGAGCTCGGCGAGACCAGCCTCGACAAGTGCAGCGACGGCCTCGACAACGACGACAACGGCTTCACCGACTGCGACGACTTCTCGTGCAGCGACCCCGAGCGCGGCGCCGCCCCCGACGCCATCGCGCGCTGCGAGCTCGTGACCGAGCGCAGCCCCGCCAACTGCAGCGACGGCATCGACAACAACGAAAACGGCTTCGTCGACTGCCGCGACAACGGCTGCCGCTTGTCGCGCGATCCGATCATCAAGACCCTGTGCCAGGAGTCCGCCGACCCGGTGAACTGCGACGACGACGTCGACAACGACAACGACGGCTTCACCGACTGCGACGACTTCGACTGCGCCTACAACCCTGAAGTCACCGTCTGCCGAAACAAGCCCAAGCCCTGCGAGTGAGCCCGCCCAACATGCAGAAGATCCCCTCGATCCTCGTCGTCACGCTCTCGTTCCTGGCCTCGCCGTGGGCGCTGGCCCAGGACGCGGTGCCGCCCGCCGCGTCAACCGTGTCGCCCGCGGACAGCAGCACGCCGGCCGACGTCCGCGAGCCGGCCAAGGAGCCCGTCAAAGCCGAGCCCGTGAAGGAGCCCGCCGGCAAAGAGACCGACTGCAGCGACCACAAAGACAACGACGGCGACACCGTCTTTGACTGTGGCGACGCCGACTGCGGCAAAGAGGCCCACTGCCAGCCCGACGGCAAGCCCGAGTCGACCAACGCCAAATGCAGCGACTGGATCGACAACGACGGCGACGGCGTCATCGACTGCGAAGACAAGGAGTGCCAGCTCTCGTCGATCACGGTGTGCGGCGGCTCGTGGCAGGGCGACGTCGACGGCCAGGGCGGCGACAACGACGGCTCGGGACCGGTCGTGCCCTCGCCCGCGGGCGGCGGTGGCAACGGCAGTGGCGCCGGCGAGGAGCCCAACAAGCGCTTGTACTCCGGCGATGTCGAGCAGCCCGACAGCGAAGGCGGCGTCGGCTTCGTCGGCGTCCGCTTCGGCGTCGTGGCCGCGGTGCAAGAGCTGGTGACGACGACGAACATCAACGATCCGGCGACCTACGAGACCCGCGTCGACACCCGCTTCGACACCCTGCAGCTGCGCGCCTTTGGGGCCCTGCCGCTGCTCGAAGACAGCTTCTTTTTGCTGTCGATGTCGGCCGCCCAGTCGCCGCGCATCTCCTTCGCGCTGTTTCAATTCCCGCTCGGTGCCGGCCATTATGTGAATCTGAACAGCGGCGGGTCGACGCTTTCTGCTCAGCCTTTGGTGTCGGCGGCCAAGCGTCCTTTGCTCGATACCCCTCGCTACCTGTTGAACTCGTTCGACCAGTTCCTCGACGCCGGCGTCGAGGTCAACGGGCCCATCGTGCTCAACCTGCTGCGCTACCGCGTGTTCGTTGGCGGCGGCACCGGCCTGTTCGGCGACTTCGGCGGCCGCCGCTTCGAAGACGCCAGCGTCAACCCGACCTACTCCGCCGGGGCGCAGGTGTGGGCCACGCCGGTGGGCATCTACAACCGCTTCGATTCGCCGTTCCTCTACCGCCCCGTCCCCATGGCCGTGGCCGTGGCCCTCGGCGGCAAATTCGAGCAGCGCGAGCAGGAGCGCTTCCCCGCCGTCCACGGCGTCGGCGTGTTCCGCTATGGATTGTTTTCGCTGCAGGCCGAGTCGTACAACAAGGCAGAATTGAACTTCGGCGCGCTGTCGACAGCCAACTATCTTCAGGTCGGTGTCTTGCTGTGGCCGGAATGGTTCTTCGTCGCCGCCGACGTCGGCCACTTCCTCACCAGCCCCTTTGGCGAGCTGGAGAATTACGGCGTCGAAGTGCCCGGCGACGTCGTGAATCCGCCGAACCAGCTGAAGCGCAACCGCAACCAGATCCAGGCCCGCGCGGCGCTGCACTGGTTCTTCTGGCGGCAGAACGGCGTGATGTCGGTGCGCTACACATTCGACACCACCGACTCCAACGGCATCGGCGCCCAGCGCGGTCGCAACTTTCCGATCATCACCCACGAGGGTGTTCTGCAGGCCCAGCTGCGCTTCTGATCCGCTCTCCGCAGAGCTCTCCGCAGAGCTCTCAACAGAACAGGCGAGCCCCGATCGGGGCTCGTTTTCGTTTTGGCGCAGCAGACCCGTGACGTCGGTTGACGACGACGGCGGCATCGTCGACAGCGGCCCCATGCGCCACGACTGGACCACCGCCGAGATTGCCGCCCTGTTCGACCGCCCCTTCCTGGAGCTGGTGTTCGACGCCCAGGTGGTGCACCGCCAGAGCTTCCCGAAGAACGCCGTGCAGCGCGCGCAGCTGCTGTCGGTAAAGACCGGCCACTGCAGCGAAGACTGCGCCTACTGCCCGCAGTCGGCCCGCTACGACACCGGCCTCGAGCCCGAACAACTGATGCCGCTCGACGAGGTGTTGCGCGAAGCCCGGCAGGCAAAGGCCGACGGCGCCTCGCGCTACTGCATGGGCGCCGCCTGGCGCAGCCCGAAAGACAAAGACGTCGAGGTCATCTGCGAGATGGTCAAGGGCGTGAAGGACCTCGGCATGGAGGCCTGCGTCACCCTCGGCATGCTGACCGGCCCGCAGGCGCAGAAGCTCAAGGACGCCGGCCTCGATTACTACAATCACAACATCGATACGTCGCCAGAATACTATCCAGAGATCATCACGACCCGCACCTATCAAGACCGACTGGATACCCTGGCGGTGGTGCGGAAATCCGGCATCAACGTCTGCAGCGGCGGCATCGTCGGCATGGGCGAGTCCCGCCTCGACCGGGTGCGCATGCTCGAGGTGCTGTCGGGGCTCGAGCCGCACCCCGAGAGCGTGCCGATCAACAGCCTGGTGAAGGTCAAGGGCACGCCGCTTTCATTGCGTCAGGTTGGCGCTGAAGAAGACGCGGTCGACGGCATTGAATTGGTGAAGACCATCGCGGTGGCCCGCATCGTGTTGCCAAAGACGTCGGTGCGCCTGTCGGCGGGCCGCGAGTCGATGAGCGACGAGCTGCAGGCCCTGTGCTTCCTGGCCGGCGCGAGCTCGGTGTTCTGGGGCGACAAGCTGCTGACGACGAAGAACAACGGCGTGTCGCGCGACGAGCGCTTGTTTGCCCGGCTGGGGCTCGTGCCGTTTCATCCGGAAGAGCAGCAGAGGGCACCGACGACGACGACGACGACGACGACGACGTTGCCCGCGGAGTAGGCGGCCAACCACCCGCTCGCTCAGCGCGCTTCTCGGGCCCGGGCGATGGTGGCGTCGGCGAAGCGGTCGGCGGCGCCGTCGGACCAGCCCAGGTAGAGGCAGGGCTCGACCATCTCGAGCTCGATGACCGTCGGCTGGCCGTCGAGGCCGGTGACGAGGTCGACGCGGGCGTAGAGCGGGCGGCCGCCGGCGATGTGCAGGGTGTGGTCGGCCAGCGTGCGCTCCGCCGTCGTCGGCGTGTGGCGCGACACCTGTGAGCCGAACTCGGGTTGGCTGCGGAAGTCGCCCGCCTTTGGCTTCTTGATGACCGCGTGGCTGAGCGCGCCGTCGAGGTAGACGAGGCTGACCTCGCCGTCTTTGATGCGTGGCAGAAACGGTTGCACCATCAGCGCCTGCTTCGGCAGCTGCTCGTCGACGAAGCGCTGCCCGATGGTCGACAGGTCGGCGACGCCGACAAAGATGGTGTCGCGCGAGCCCGCGCCAAAGATCGGCTTGAGAACGACCCCCTTCCACCCCTGCGCCCCCACCAGCTCGGCCAGCTTCGGCGCCAAAGATGACGCCGGCGATGACGACGGCGAAGACGACGACGAAGACGACGATGAGCGCGGCAACCACACCGTCGGCACCGTGCGCACGCCCTGCTCGGCGAGGTCGGTCAGGTACTGCTGTTTGTCGGTGTTCCAGCGGACCATCGAGCTGGGGTTCAACAGCCGGGTCTGTTCGTCGACGGCTCTGGCCCAGGCGACGAAGCGGTCGCGGTCTTCGGAGTAGTCCCAGGTCGAGCGCACGACGACCGCGTCGAGGGTGCCCCCGTCGCTGGCGGCGGCGGTGAAGGGCTCGTCGTTCCACACCGGCAGGGTGACGGTGATGCCGCGGGCGCGCAGGGCGTCGACGTAGGCGTGGTCGTCGGCGTCGAGGGTGGGCAGCTCACGGCAGGTGGCCAGCGCGATGTGCATGGCGTCTTCTAGCGCAACGCCGCAGGCACACTGCGGGTCACTGCAACGTCGTGAACGCCGTCTTTACGCCGGCGACTTCGGCGTCGAATGCTTCTTTGTCGGCGACGTATTCGGCCACGCGGATCTCGTTGTCGAACAGGCCGGGGATGACGAACACCGCCAGCAGCTCGCGCACCGGGCGGCCGCCGAGGGTGGCCTCGAGGGTCATCAGGATGCCGGTGTGGCCGTCGCCGTCTTGCGTCTCAGACTCGTTGATCAACGTGTAGCCGCGGTTGTCGATGAGGTCGGCTTTGACAGCGTCTTTCCAGAAAGAAAGCGACGCCTTGGTGTCATCATCAAAGGTGCGCACCAGGATCTTTGACTCTTCAGGCGTCAAGGCGCGCAGGCTGCCGGCGCTGCGGTCAACGACGAGAAACCGTTCTGGGACCTGCATGGTCAGACAGCCGCCGAGGCCGGCGACGACGACGAGCAGGGCCGAGATGTTGCGAAGCATTATCATGTGAGTTCTCGAAAAGCGACGATTCAACGACGGAGTCAAAGATCGGGCGGAGGCGCGCAGAGAAGTGCGATCAGAAGCCATAGAGCACCTGCTCGACGCCGATTTCGTTGATCCACTCGAAGCGCGAGCGTGTGCGATCGGGGTAGGGCCGCGGCGACGGCGCGTTGGCAAAGAAGCTCACCGTCAACGTCGAGAACGCCACCTGGTCGCCGAGATTTCTCAGCTCGCCCTTCATGCCCTCGATCTCGTCGGTGAGGCGGCGGATCTCGATCTCGATGCGCAGGATGTCTTCAATCTTGGTCGCGCTCTTCAAGATGTCGACGAGGCGCTTGCGGCTCTCTTCGGCCGTCTGCAGCCGCAGCTCGATGTCGAACACGCGCTTGGTGACGTCGGTGGCATTGATCTGCTCGTCGGTCACCGTGCCGACCTTGCGCAGGCTGTCGACGACGACAAAGAACTGCGAAGCCGGCACCCGCACCGTCACCGTCGACTGCGAACGCGCCTGCAGGTAGCCGCCCATCGCCGTCACCTGCTCGACGAAATTCGCCAGCACCGTGTCGACCGTCGGCACCATCAGGGCCATCGAGCCCGTGTAGATGACGAGGCGCTTGGCGGCCTCCATCGGCTTGTCGTTGCCCGACTCTCGGGTCGGGTCATCTTGCGGCGGCGCACCGTTTGGTGGCGTCGTCGACGACCCCGACCCGGAGGGCGCGCCGCCCGATGGGGCCGACAGGGCCGCCGACTGGGCCGCCGGCGCCGCCGACTTGTCGGCGCCGCCAAAGAAGTTGCTCAAGCCGTCGCCGATCGAGCTCATCGGGCTCGGCGCCGACGCCGACGTCGCCTCCGTTCTGGACGCGTCGGCCATCGGCGCCCCCATCGACTCGTCGCCGTCGTAGCCCTGCTCGCGGTAGCGCCCCTCTTCGCGCGCGTAGCTCGCGTTTGACGCGCAGCCACCGGCGGCCCCGCCGACCAACACGGCGCCAGTCAGAGCCAGCGCGACGACGACGAACGAACACGGGCGATGCGGCAGCGGCGGAATCGGCGACATGGGCGGAGCATCCGGGGCAGGTGGATGCGCCGTCAACGTGCACACCGCGGCTTCGATCTAGAAGATCCCCCCCATGCCCCGCAGCACGCCCCCCAGCACGCCTCACAGCACGCCCCTGACGCTGCCCCGCGGCTTCTTGACCATCGGCCTGACCCCCGGCTGCCCCGCCGGCGTCGGCCCCGAGGTCTGGGCAAAGGCGCTCTCGGTCGTCGACGAGACGCTGCCCCAGACGGTGCGCCTGCGCTGGTTCGCCTCGGCCGCGCTCCTGCTCGAAGGCGCCCGCCGCGCCGGCGTCGCCGCGCACCGGGAACACGGCGCGCGCAACGACGAAGACCACGTCGTCATCGACAGCGCCGACGGCGCCGGCAGCCGCAAGATCGAGATCGCCGTCAAAGACGCCGACGATCGCGGACGCCACAGCCAGCCCCGCGTCGTCGACGACGACGCCCTCGCCTGCCAGCGCGATGCGCTGTTGCGCGCCTGCGTCGCCGCCGCCCGCGGCGATGTCCACGGCATCGTCACCGGACCCGTGAGAAAGGCCGCCCTCGTCGTCGACGGCGTGGGCTTTCCCGGCCAGACCGAGCTCGTGCACAAATACCTGCACGACGACCGCGCCCCCGAAGGAGGCGGCCCGCCGCTGATGGTCTTTGCGGGCGCGCCCTTCGTCATGGGCCTGTTCACGGTGCACGTGGCCCTGTCGGCGGTGCCTGGCCTTGTGCAGCCGGCTCCTCTCGAGCGGGCCATCCGCCAACTGGCCGCCGCCGCCCGCAGCCTGCTCGACGTCGAGCGCCCGCGCATCGTCGTGCTCGGCGTAAACCCCCACGCCGGTGAAGGCGGCCTGTTCGGCGACGAAGAGCTGCGCGTGGTGTCGCCGGTGATCGAGCGGCTGAAGCGCGCTGCGGCTGCCGGTGATGTCGCCTTTGACGTCGATGGCCCGGTGCCCGCCGACGGCTTCTTTGCCGACGTCGCCCGTCACAAAAAAGGCCTCACCACCCTGCGCGGCGTGCACGGTGTCCTGGCCATGCACCACGACCAGGGCCTCTCGCCCTACAAGCTGCTCGTCGGCGGCGAAGGCATCAACATCACCTGGGGCCTGCGCGTGCCGCGCACCTCACCCGATCACGGCACCGCCGACGCCATCGCCGGCACCGGCGTAGCCGACCCCGGATCGACGCTGGCGGCGCTGAAGACCGCGGTGCGACTGGCCCAGCGGGCTGGCCGATGACACCGCGACATTCATGATGTTGTGATTCTGCTGACGTGCGGCACAACCAGGGTCAGCGGGGCAGGTCTTTGCCGCGGGTCGCCTTGACCGCGAGGAGCACGCCCACGCCCAGCAAGACGAGGTCGCCGACGACGATCCAGGGCACCGGCACGTTGAGCAACACGGCGCCGTAGGTCACCCCACCGATGACCAGG
>JBKJNL010000590.1:0-3041 GCA_046593615.1 Myxococcota bacterium
CGTCGTCCGGCAAGCGCGCGAAGCGTGACTCGCCCGCATGTTGGCACGAGGCGCCGGGGACGCCGGGGATCTCAGGCTCGAAGCCGGTGCACGGTGCCGCGCTATCGACGTTGATCCACGCGCCCCAGAGTGTGGAGACAAGCGTGGGCTCCACGAGCAGCTCGCCCTCTCCCTCTCCCTCACCCTCGCCTTCTCCTTCACCTTCTCCTTCTCCTTCTCCTTCTCCGACGCCATCGTCGACGCAGACGCCGAGCGTGCAGATGTCGCCCGGGTCGCACTCGTTGGTGTTCTCGCAGGGACCGCACACGAGGCTGGTGCCGTCGTTGAAGCAGACCTCGCCGGCGTCGCAGTCGCCGTTGACGGCGCAGTCGTCTTCGCCCTCGCCTTCGCCTTCGCCTTCGTTGGCTTCGCCTTCGCCTTCGCCTTCGTTGGCTTCGCCTTCGCCCTCGCTCGTGGGGGCATCGCCGTCGGTGGTCGGGCAGGCCAGGGGCAGCAGGGCAAAGACCAGGGCCGGAGCGATGCAAAGTTTGGACATGGGCGAGGTGGTGCCATCCCAGCGGGTCGCTGTCAGGCGCTCCGCTTCAATTGCTGGCGCGGTCTGCGTGGGGGCGCTGCGACGACGGCGGCTCGCTGTCCGGCCCTGTGTCGCGGCTGAATTTCTGGGGGGACAGCCCTGTCATCCGACGACGGCTTCGGTCATGGTCCGCGCTCTTTCAGGAGGACCCCATGGCCGAAGCGACGTCGACAACCCAGCTGCCTGCATCCGTAGTGACCCGCGCTCCCGATGTGCGCTCGGCCTGGGTGGGCAAGCGCGCCGGTCACAAGAACGTGTCGCAGATGCGCTACGCCCGCGAAGGCCTGGTCACCGAAGAGATGGCCTACGTGGCCAAACGCGAGCAGCTCGAGCCCGAGCTGGTGCGCGCCGAGGTGGCCCGCGGTCGCATGATCATCCCGGCCAACGTCAACCACGTCGAGCTCGAGCCGATGGCCATCGGCATCGCCTCGACCTGCAAGGTCAACGCAAACATCGGCAACAGCTCCGTGGCCTCGGGCATCGACGAAGAGGTCGCCAAGCTGCTGTTGAGTGTGAAGTACGGCGCCGACACCGTGATGGACCTGTCGACGGGCAAGCGCATCCACGAGATCCGCGAAGCCATCCTGCGCGCCTCGACCGTGCCCATCGGCACCGTGCCCATCTACCAGGCCATCGAAAACGTCAGCGACCCGCTGGCGCTGTCGTGGATGGACTTCCTGAACGTCATCGAAGAGCAGGCCAAGCAGGGCGTCGACTACATGACGCTGCACGCCGGCATGCTGTGGGAGTTCGTCCCGCTCACGAAGAACCGCATCACGGGGATTGTTTCTCGCGGCGGCTCTTTGATGGCCCAGTGGATGATGTACCACGGCAAACAGAACCCACTCTACGTACACTGGGACATGGTGCTCGACATCTGCTCGAAGTACGATGTGACGCTGTCGCTCGGCGACGCCCTGCGTCCCGGTTGCCTGGCCGACGCCTCTGACGAAGCCCAGTTCGCCGAGCTGAAGGTGCTCGGTGAGCTGACGAAAAAGGCCTGGGAGCGCGATGTTCAAGTGATGGTCGAAGGTCCCGGTCATGTGCCGATGGATCAGATCGAAATGAACGTGAAGAAGCAGATGGAATGGTGCCATGAAGCGCCGTTCTACGTGCTCGGGCCGCTCGTGACCGACATCGCTCCCGGCTACGACCACATCACCAGCGCCATCGGCGCGGCCATGGCCGGCTGGTACGGCACGGCGATGCTCTGCTACGTCACGCCGAAGGAGCACCTTGGTCTGCCCAACGCCGAAGACGTGCGGAATGGTTTGATCGCCTACAAGATCGCGGCCCACGCCGCCGACGTCGCCCGCCACCGCAAAGGCGCCCGCGACCGCGACGATGCCTTGAGCCGCGCGCGCTACAGCTTCGACTGGAACGAGCAGTTCCGCTTGAGCCTCGATCCCGAGCGGGCGCGCGAGTACCACGACGAGACCCTCGACCATGAGCACTTCAAGACCGCGAAGTTCTGCTCGATGTGTGGCCCGAAGTTCTGCTCGATGCGCATCAGCGAAGACATCAAGAAGCTCGCCGACGCCCACACGCTGACGCCGCAGAAGCTGCTCTCAAGCACAAAGGCCCCGAAGGAAAGCTCTGCCGACGGCTGCGTCAGTGAGACCGACATCTCCGACAACGGCGGGCTTGTGCAGCTCGGCTCGAGCAAGTCGGCGCCGCCGGCCGCGGAGTAGTCGCCGCTTCGGTCGCCAGCCGGAGCTCAGCTGCGATCGAGCAACCAGAAGGGCCAGCCAAAGGCGTTGGTCAGCGTGAGCGTGTCGCCGTCGACGCAGTAGGCGCCATCGATGGGATCGCTGCCCGGCGGCAGGACGTGCAGGCCGTCGGCGTCGACGGTGTAGTCGGCGTTGATGGTCTGGTCGCCGAAGTCGGTGCTGGACAAGCAGCGACAGGCGCCGTCGCCGAACGTGCACCTGTTGTCGGCGGAGGCGAGGCCGGCGCAGCCGGCGGCAGCGTCGGCGTTGCCGGTGGCCGCGATGACGCAGGACGCGCTGAAGACCTCGTCGCGGGCGACGCCGACGCTGTTTTCGATGACGGCGGAGCCGTCGGCGGCGAAGTTGACGCTGCCGCCGTAGAGCTGCGTGCACACGGCTTGATCGTTTTCGCCTTCGCAGCCCGCCGTCGACGAGAACCCGCCCTCGCACGGGCCCGTCAGGCTCTCGCCCTCGACCGGGCAGAACTGGCGGATGGTCCAGGCGCCGACGACGTCGCCGCCGCAAGGGTTAAAGGTCTGGTAGGGGCAGGCTTCTTCGCCGGCGTCTCCTTCGCCCTCTCCTTCGGCGGCGTCTCCTTCTCCTTCGCCGGCGTCTCCTTCTCCTTCGGCGGCCTCTCCTTCGCCCTCCACGCCCGGGTCGGAGACGGGGCAGCCGACGAAGAGCGATGAGACCAACAGCGACGACAACAGCGACGACGAGCGGATGGGCATGGCCCTGTTTCGTTCGACCACGCCACA
>JBKJNL010000646.1:0-9951 GCA_046593615.1 Myxococcota bacterium
AAGAAGCACGACGTCGACGCCTACCGCGCCCGGTTCGGTGAGCCGACGGTCAAGCCAGCGAGAGCGGCAAAGAAGACAGCGACGAAACAGGCGTCGTTGCCGCTCGACATCGCCGACCGCTGAGCCCCGCGGCCGAGCTTGCTCAGAGTGCGCGGTCGCCGAGAGGATCGGTCGGCGGTTGCACATCGATGTCGAACACCGGCACCGGCCGGGCGAAGCCCTTCACGAGGCGGGCTTCGAGGGCCGCGGTCTGCATGCCCGCGGCCTTGATGATGCGATCGGTGGTCTCGTCGACGAGGATCTGCCCGGGGCGGGCCTGCCCGCACAAGCGTGACGCGAGGTTCACCGTGTCGCCGATGACGGTGAAGTCGAGCCGCCGGCGAGCACCCATGGCGCCGGCGACGACGTGCCCGGTGGCGATGCCGAAGCCCACCTTCAGCGGCTCTTCGTCGCGCGACATGCGGGCCGAGTTCACGATGTCAGCGAGGGCGGTGCGCATGGCCTGGGCAGCTTTGACGGCGCGGACGGCGTCGTCTTCGGAGACGATCGGCGTGCCCCACACCGCCATCAGGCCGTCGCCCAGGAATTTGTCGAGGGTGCCGCCGTGCTCGAAGACGACCTCGACCATGGCGTCGAAGTACTCGTTGAGCATCGACACCACCTGCTCGGGCGCCGCGCCGTCGCTGATGGTGGTGAAGCCGCGGATGTCGCTGAACAACACGCTGCACTGCACCTTGTCGCCGGCCTTGCCGAAGTCGAGCTCGTTGCGCACGGCTTTCTCGACGAGGGCGGGCGACAAGAAGCGTGAGAGCTCGGCGCGGGTGGCGGCTTCTTCTTCGATCTTGCGGCGCAGGCGGGCGTTGGCGACGGCGAGGGCGGCGGGCTGGGCTATGGCCCGCAGCAGCGAGAGATCTTTTTCTTCGTAGGCGCCAGCGACGGAATTCGACGAGAGGTGAATCACGCCGAGCACCTCGCCGCGGACCACGAGGGGCACGCACAAAGCAGAGCGAATGCGCGCGCCGACGATGGTCTCGCTGCGGCGCAGCTGGGTGTCGACCTGCGCATCGCTCGTCAGCAGCCCGCTCTTGTTGACCAGCACGCGCTCGACGATGGCCCGCGGGATCTGCACGGCGACGTTGCGATCCGACCACGACGCCAGCGTGACGAGGTCGTCGGAGATGGCGGGGTCGCGCAACATGACGACGGCGGTGTCGGCGGGCAGCACGCCGCGGATCTTCTGCAGGATGGTCTGGCCGAGGGCCTCGAGGTCGGTCTCCATGCCGACGTTGGTGAACAGGTCGAACGCCACGCGCAGCCGCTCGTAGTCGCGCCGCAGGGCTTTGTCGTCGAGGACGACGCTGGCTTCGGCGAAGCCGACTTCGGCGGCCTGCTCGGCAAAGACGGCTTCACCGGCGGGCTCCGACAGCAGGTGCTCGGGCACCAGGGTGACGCTGGTGTGCTCGGGCGACGAGGGCGGCCGGTCGAGCGGGCCGGTCTCCCAGGCCGGCTCGCGACTGGCAAAGACGACGGCGCCGGTGCGCGGCTGCACGTTGAAGCCCGTGCCGAAGATCGGGTCGCTCTTGCGCATGTCGGCGAACGACGACAGCGGCGCCGGCTTCTGGTCGGAGACTTCTTCGTCGAAGACTCCGGGCTCGCTGCGCTGGGTGGCGTTCTTCGACGCCACCGGAGGCTTCATGGCCGGACGAAAAGCGGCGGCGGCATTCGCCGGTGCGCGAGACGCGTCTCCCGGGCCCGTGGGCCGCGGGGTCGACGCGCGCTGGCGCTCGACGCGATAGCGCAGCGTGGAGTTGCCGACGGTGACGACGTCTCCGTCCTGGAGCTTGACGCGGGCCTGGCGCTGGCCGTTGATGAGCGTGCCGTTGGCCGAGCCGAGATCTTCGAGGTGGAAGCCGTCTTTGCGTTTGCGGATGACGAGGTGGGCCTTGCTCACCTCGGGGTCGAGCAGCTGGATGTCGTTCTCGGTGTGCCGCCCCACCGTCGTCGCATCGAGCAGCAGCTTGGTGTGCGCCTCGCCGTCGGCGGTCTGGTACTCGACGCGCGCCGGCTCGAACTGCAGCGACAACGCCTCCCCGCCCCCGCCGAGACCGCCCCCGCCGAGACCGCCCCCGCTGAGACCAGGCGTCGAGCGCACCGCCATCGCAGCCGCAGCCAGGTCGTCGGTGGCGTCGTCGACGGAGCGGGCGGCCACCGCGTTCGGCGGCAGGCGACGTGCGCCATTGCCAGGTGCGTCGCCCGGCCCTGAGCGGCCCTGGAGCGGATTGCCCACGCCCGAGCGGCGCGGAAGCCCCTGGCTGCGGACGGCGTCGTCGGTGCTTTCGAAGAGCGCCTCGAGGCCGGCGACGCGCTCGGCGGGGCGGGGACGTCCTGCGGGGTCTGGTGCAGACGCCCCACCCGACGGGCCCCTGCTGGTTGAAGCGGGGGGCGATGCCGACTCCTGGATGTCGCCCCGCTCACGGACACCCGCGCCTGCGGGGGGAACCGACGCAGGAGGCCCAACAGGCGGGCCAGCAGGAGGAGCGGGCTTCTTCGTCGACACGGACGTCGTTGCTACCACGGCGACGGCCTCGGCCGCAGGGCGCGACAGCCGACTCCGTGGTGTTCACCGCCACAGACCGGGCGCCGGTCACGGCCGTTTCAGGATCCGTGGAACCTGCCCCCGGATCTGCGTGTCATGATGGGTCACCAATGGCGCTCGCCCCCCGGCATCCCGTTTGGCGCGTCTCCCTGCTCTGGCAGGGAACGGTTCTCGACACCGCCACCATCAAATCCGTCCCCGGCAAACCCGCGCGCACGATTCGGCTGCGCACCGGCGAAGTCTTGCGAGCCCGCGTGGTCGCCGACGCCGCGGGCGACGCCTGCGGCGCCCTCGAGCTGCGCGGTGACGGGGTGCTCGTGACCCTGACGCCCGGCCAGCTGTGCGTGCTGTCGCCGCCGACGACGGCGGGGCCCGTGGGTCACGCCGGCCACATGCTGCACGCCGACGTCGACGATGGCGCAGCGGCGGCGCCGTCGTCGGGGGGCGTCGACAGCACCATGCTGCACGCCACCATGATCGGCGTCGCGCTGCAGGTGTGCGTGCTCAGCGCCCTGTGGCTCGCGCCCGTGGGCAACCCATCGGATTCCGGCGCCGGCGTCCCCTCCGAGGCCCGCCGCTGGCTCAGCCTGCCTGGTGGCACCGCCCGCGCCGTCGGCAAGCCGACGTTCTCGGCCACCGGCCGCAAAGCCGACGAAGCCGAAAAAGTCGAAGCCCGCAAACGCCGCGGCGCCGGCCTGCCGCGAAAGCCAGGCAAGGGGCCCTCGCTCGAGCAGACCCTCGAGGCCATGAAGCGCGCCCTGCACCCCGGCGAAGACGGCGACCTGCGCGAGACGCTCGGGCAGCTGACGATGGCCGTGGCCCGGGCTCCGCAGCTCGGCGCGGGCGTTGGCGGCCTCTCGCCGCGCGACCCCGTCGACACCGGCCCCGGCAGCGGCGTCATCGGCGCCGGCACCACCGTCGCCCTCGACGACCTGCTGCGCCGCCGCGTCACCGACACCGACCAGAAAGCGACGCCGACGCCGCGGCGGACGACGTATCCGGTGACGCTGCAAGAGGTCCCCGTGGCCGCCGTCGACGGTGCCCGCATCGACGCCGACCCCGAGCTCGATCCCGTCGTGCGCGACCACCTGACGCGCACCATCCGCAGCCGGCACAACGTCATTCGCGGCTGTTACGAGGCCTGGGGCCTGGCCGCCGACGCCCGCCGCTCGGGGCGGCTGGTGCTCGAGCTGACGCTGCTGCCCAATGGCCGCGTCGAGAATTTGACCGCCGAGACCTCGAGCGCCGAGCTGCGCATGGTCGGCGACTGCGTCGTGCGCGCGGCCACCGAGTGGTACCTCGGTGATGGCCTGGTGCAGGCGCCGACGCGTTTGTCGTTCCCGTTCGTCTTGCAGCCGCGCGACTGACGCTCTGCAGAATCAGAATGCGTCGATGGCCGCGAACAGGCGGCTGACGTCGTCACGGGTGTTGAACGCGTGGGGGCTGGCCCGCACGCCGCCGCCGCGGTTCGAGACCGCGATGCCTTCGTCGCGCAAGTGGAGCCCCAGGGTCCGGAGGTCGCGTTCGCGCCCGGGCCCCGAGGCGGAAGACGCCGGCGTCGACGGAACAAACGTCACGATCGGGCTCGCGCTGCGCGGGCGGACCGTGAAGCCCCGGCGCAGGGCTTCTTCGACGATGACGTCGGCGGTGGCGCTGGCTTCTTTGTGCAGCCGCTCGACACCGATGCCGAGCAGCAGCTCTATCGACGCCGCCGACGGAATCGCGCCGAACGCCAACGGCGTGCCCGGCTCGAAGCGGCGGATGTCGGAACGCGGCGCGCGGCTGACGTCGACGGCGTCGTCGGGGGTGCCGTAGGTGATGGCGCCGTGCATCAGCGGCACGAGCTGCTCGCGCAGCGCCGGGGTCACGGCCAGGAAGCCGTGGCCAATGGGACCGCACAGCCACTTCTGGCAACCGCCGGCGACGGCGTCGACGCCCAGGGCGCCCATCGAGAACGGCAGGATGCCGAGCCCCTGGATGGCGTCGACGACGACGATGGCGCCGTGCTTGTGGGCGGCTTCGGCGATGCGCGCGAGGTCGGCGACCGCGCCCGTGCTGTACTGCACAAATGACACAGCAACCACGCGCGTTCGCGATGTGATGGATTCGACGAGCGCGTCGTGATCAATCGACCAGTCGGGGCGGGAGGCGACGACGACGACGTGGGCACCGGCGCGCTCGGCGGCCCGGTGCCAGGGATAGGCATTCGACGGGTATTCTTGATCCAGCAGGACGATGTTGTCGCCCGGGGCGAACGGGAAGCCAAAGGCCACCTGTGACAACGCCGCGGCGCAGGTCTGGAAAAAGGCCAGGTCGTCGCTGGCGCAACCGACGAGGGCGGCAAAGGTGTCGCGCGCGGCCTCGTAGCGCTGCAGCAGCCGGCCGACGGAGTGGCTGCCTTCGCGCGACAGGCGCGCCAGGTCGACGATGGCCTGCTCGGCCCGCGCCGTCATCGGCGACACGCCGGCGTTGTTGAGGTGCACAAGGCCGGCGTCGGCGAAGGGCGCGCAGAGCTCGGCGAGGAGGGCGTCGGGAGAGACCGGAGAGACCATGGCCGCTCATCGCCGATCGCGTCGACGACGACAAACTGCGTTGCCGACTTCGTGTTCGACGACCCGTGACAGCGGCCGGTGACAGGTGCCCGAGCCGACCAGCCAGCGCCCAGCCAGCGCCCAGCCAGCGCCCAGCCAGCGCTCAGCCAGCGCTCAGCCAGTCTTCAAAAAACGGCGCCGACGACGTTGACGATGATGGTCAGCTCGGTGTCGAACTTGACCTCGGTCTCGAACTGCGGCGGGTCGCCCGGCTGGATGTCGGCGTCCATGAGCAGCGCGTCACCGGCCTGGAAGGCTTCGACCAGCTCGGCGTCGGTGAGGGGCATCTCATACGACACCGGGCCCGGATCGCCGTCGAAGTCGTCGGCGCCGCTCTCGGCCACGAGCACGGGGTCGACGCCCTCGGCGCTGACGTTGATCGACAGCTTCTCGAGGAAGCCCAGGCCGCGCACCTGCGTGTTGCCTTCGTTGGGCTCGGTCACCGTCATCGTCAGCTCAGTGAGCTTGAGCGAGTCGACGGCGTCTTTCTCGTAGCCGGCGGTGTCGAACTCTTGCGAGATCGATTTGGCCAACGCTTCAGAGATGGCGTCGGACGGAAACATCTGCTCTTTGGCCAGCGGATTTCCCGCCAGCACGCCCTGCCCCGGCACCTGCACCGTCGACGACGACGGCACCTTGACGGTGCGGATGGACTCGCAGCCCGTCGATCCGATCACGGCGCCGCCGGCGACCCCGACGAGCGCGACCCTGCAGGCCACGACGACGGCCTGCGCGAGGCGCTGTGAGCGGTGCTGCAAAGAGTGCTGCGAACGGTGCTGGGAAACGAGCTTCATCATGACCTCGGGTGCGTTCAGGACCGCGGGCGTCGGCGGCGGCGCACCAGGGGCAGCGTAACCAACGCCAGCAGCGCCGCCACGCTCGCACCATTGGTCTGGGTCTGATCGCAGCAGCAGCCGCCGGCGCACTCGCCGTCGCTCGGGGGCTGCAGCTTCGGGTAGCTCTTGAGCTGCGCGAACTCGCCGCCGACGTTGGCGCTGTTCTGGTCGTCTCGGTGGAAGCCCTCCCACTGGATGGCCGGCACCTTTGCGTCGGGAGCACCGCCGACGTGGCCGTCGGTCTTCCAGGCCCACAGCCAGCCCTCGCGGGTGTTGGCGACGACGTCGATCTTCAGGTCGCCGTCGAGGTCGCCAATCGCCGGCGTCGTCGCGTGCCAGTTCTGCGTCCACTTCGGGAAGCCCGGGGCCTCGGTGCCGTCGATGTTGGGCGCGTAGACGAAGTAGCCGCCGTCGCCGGAGATGACGTTGCCGACGCCGTCGCCGTCGATGTCGGCGACCGCGTAGTTCATGAAGAACTGGAAGTCCCACACGCGGTGCGGGAAGCCGTCGTGGAAGAAGCCGTTGTCGCCGTCCCAGGCGGAGACGGAGTGGTCGAAGTCGGCGCGCAGGCCGCCGTTGTTGGCGACCGCGATGAGGCCGGTGCCGGCGGTGCCGTTGATGATGTCGAGGGTGCCGTCGCCGTCGAGGTCGGCCAGCGACGGGTTGTTGATCATCGGCAGCGTCAGCTGGTTGAGGTCGGCGTCGATGTTCATGTTCAGGCCGTACTCGCTCTCGATGCTGCGCATGGCCTGCACGCGGCCCTGGCCGTCGCTGTCGATGACGATCATCTGGCCGCCCATGCCGGCGTTGATGACCTCGTCGTCTTCGTCGTCGTCGTCGAAGTTGCCGGCGGCGGGCGAGCTCGGGTTGCCGCGGCCGATGTACGGCAGGATCTCGTCGGGGATGAAGCCCGACACCGTCGTCGGCCAGCCCGGCGGGAACGGTCCGCCGGCGTGGGCGTTGCCCTCGGGGTGGATGGCGTAGAGGAAGCCGCCGTTCTGGTTGATGACGCGCTCGTTGGTGCCGATGACGACCCAGGGCGTGTCGTCGCCAAAGAGGTCGGCCACGGTCGGCGAAGCGACGATGCGGTCGTCGAGGCGGTGCAGCTCACCGTCTCTGAACGCGGGCTCGCGCTCGGCCACGAGGTGCACGGGCCAGCCGTTCACCAGCGTGCCGTCGGGGTGCCAGGCGTACATGCGCGAGTCGAGGCCACCGATGATGATCTCGAGGCTGCCGTCTTTGTCGAGGTCGATGAGCATCGGCGTGCTGAAGAAGCCGCTCTCGTTGAACAGCTGCTCGTCGCGGCAGCCGATGACTTCGTTTGCGCCCTGCAGGCAGCGGCGGGCGCCGGTCAGGCCGTCGGGCGTCGTGGTGCGATCGATCTCGACGGGGAAGCCCGCGAGCACCGCGCCGTTGCAGTCGTGGGCAAACAGCAGGCCGTCGAGGCTGGCGGTGACGACGTCGCGGCAGCCGCCGCCGTTGCCGTCGAGGTCGCCGACGGCGACGCCGGCGAGAACGCCGGTGCGGATGGCGCTCTTGTCGACGGCGCCGCTGACAAAGGCCCGGCTCTGCTGGTGGCACTTCGCCGGCGTCGCCGCGCACACGGCGTCGTTGAGCGGCGCGTAGATCTCGAGGGCGATCGGGAAGCCGGGCAGCTCGCTGGCGTCGCTCTGGATGGCGTGCACGAGGCCGTCGGAGGTCGCGAGCACAATCTCTTCGCGGCCGTCGCCGTCGAGGTCGGTCAGCTTGGGCGACGACTCACCGGAGGCGCCGAGGAAGATCGGGAACCCGTCGCGCACCGAGGCGTCGGCGCGCACGCCGAACGTCTTTCTGAACTTGCCGCGCACTTCGACGCCGGCCGGGTTCAGGCCGAACACGTGCAGCTCGAGGGTGCCCGAGAACTGCTCGGGGTCGGAGCCGGCGGCGTCGCTGGCGCGGGCCACCATGCCAGGCAGGTCGCGCTTCAGGTCGATGGTGGCGATGACGGCGTCGGCGCCCTCGGTGGGGCCGCGCGGGTCGCCGACCGCGCCGCTGCCCGAGGCCACCTTGGTGAAGGGCGCGCCGACGATCTTCTCGGAGACGAACAGCTCCCAGCGCAGGTCGGTGAGGCGGGGCGAGCTGACCGTCGCGCGCACATCGAACGTCGGCCGGCGGTCGGGGTCGATGACCTCGAACCAGCGGGGTGAGCTGATGTTGGCCTCGGGCGGGATCGTCTGGTCGCGCACCATCTCGAGCGACTTGCGGACGTTGTTGCGGCCCCAACCGAAGTGCAGGTCCCACCCTTCGTTCGACGGAAATTTCTTCAGCGCGCGCGCGTCGTCGTCGGCCTCGGCGCCTTCGACGTCGATGTCGTCGGCGGAGCCGATGAGCACCTGATAGACCTCTTCAGCGCTGAATGGCGCTGCAAAATACGGGGCGCGGGCCGTGCCTTCGGCGCGATCTTTTTCCTGCAGGAAATACGACATCAACAAGCCGGTCTGGCCGGCCGTGTTGCCAGTGGCCTCTGACGAGCACCCTTCGCCGGGCGTCGACAGCACCAGGTGGCCGCCGAAGTTCGTGCAGTTGTTGAAATTCAGATAGGTCGACGACTCGAATTCGCTGTCCCCACTGTGCACGATAGCATGAACATACAGTGTATGCTCGGCATTGCCGGGATAATTGTGATGGTAGCTCGTCTCGTCGGCGGCCGAGGCGACGATCGGGACGTTGTTGGCGTAGGCGTAGTCGATGGCCGCCTGCGAGTAGGGCGTGTTGGTCAGCGTGCCGAGGGCCTCCTGGATGACCGCGCCGCCGCTGTCGACGACAAAGATGGCGCCGTCAGCGAACTGGTTGACGTCGCAGACAAAGGAGTCGCCGACGCGCACGTTCAGGATCAGGCAGCGCGAGCAGATGCCGGGGCGGCCGCCGTCGTCGTGGGTCTCGGCGCCGGAGTCGTTGGCCTCGCCGGTGCCGTGGCCGAAGTCGGAGTCGTCGGAGGGGTCGTTGTCGTTCCAGAAGAAGTCCCAGCCCGAGATGTCGTCGACGTAGCCGTTGTTGTCGTCGTCGACGCCGTCGGAGCAGGCCGCGCCGCCGCCCTTGCCGTCGTCGAACGTCGACCAGATCAGGTCTTGCGGGTCGCGGCGGTTGTTGAAGTTGACGTCGGTGATCCAGGTGGCTTTGTCGTAATCCCGGATGTTGAAGAGACCGTCGTGATTGACGTCGAACGCGACCTCGAGGTCAGGGGCATTCACGTCGGCACCCGGCGGCGGGCAGGCCGCGAGCTCGGCGGCATTGATGTAGTGTTTATTGATGAGATCGCTCTCGCTCCACTTGATACCGGAATCGAGCACTCCGATGATCACGCGGGGGTCGCCGGTCGACAGCAGCCAGGCTTGATCGGCCGACATGCCCGACGTGAGGCCGGCTTGTCCTTCACGGGTGCAGCCCTCGGTCTGGCCGGCGGCGCAGGGGGTGCGCTCGGCCGTGTCGACGGGGGCGACGGCGCTGAGCTGACCCGGGTGCGTCGTTTCGTCGGGGATGAAGCCCCAGAGCTCCCAGCCGCCGTCGAAGCCGTCTTTGGGCCAGTTGGCGGTGTTCTTGGCATAGGCGCGCAAGGCCGCGGGGTCAGAGCCGGTGACGAGGGGGCCGTCGATGACCTTGGGCCAGATGTCCCAGGTGACAGCGGTGGTGACGACGTTGTCGCCCGTGACCGTGACGCTGCCTTCGGGGTCGGACAGCGCGTTCAGCGCCGCGCCGTCGAAACGCAACCGGATGGTTGCAGGTCCGGTTCCTGACGTCGGCGTCGCCGTCATCCAGGGGCCGACCGTGGTCACGGTCCAGGCTTCGCCGGCGTCGGCCGTGACGGTGAGCTCGATGTCTTTGGGCGAAGCGCCACGCACGAGGCGCAGGTCGGGCAGCTGCTCGAAGCCGCGGTCGAACGGGTTCGGCG
>JBKJNL010000909.1:0-3997 GCA_046593615.1 Myxococcota bacterium
CGCTTCCAGCTGCAGATGCACAAGGTGCTCTGGGGCGAAAAGACCGGCGTCTGACTTCACCGCAAGCGCCGCAAGCACCACACGCATTTCTCTGCTCCCGACCTGACCCCAGACAAGAAAGCCGAGGCCACCATGGCGATTTCAATGTACACCCAGACCGCGCCGCTGTTCGTCAAGATGCTCACCAACAACAAGGCGTGGCTCGACAAGGCCCAGACCTTTGCCGAGGCCAAGAAGTTCGACCCGGCCAACTTCATGACGATGCGCCTGGCGCCCGACATGCTGGCGTTTCCCCGCCAGATCCAGATCTCCACCGACGGCGTGAAGGGCTGCGTCGCCCGCCTCGCCGGCGTCGACGTGCCGAAGTACGACGACAACGAAGCCAGCCTGGCCGATCTGCAGGCCCGCCTCGACAAGACCATCGCGTTCATTGGCGGCTTCACCGCGGCCCAGCTCGACGGCACCGAAGGAAAAGAGATCGTCCTGCCCGGCCGCAACGGCGAGCGCAAGTTCAAGGGCATTGATTATCTCAATCATTATGTTTTGCCGAACTTCTTCTTTCACCTGACCACGACCTACAACATCCTGCGCCACGCCGGCGTCGACGTGGGCAAGAGCGATTTCCTGCCCAAGGGCGAAGGCTGACCGTCCGCTGTCCCGTCCAGGCGCTCGGGTGGGCCTTGCGCGCCCGGCGGGATGACGGAGAGACGACAGACAGAGAGCAGACGCCGGGGCCGACCCGGCGTCTGCTTTTTTTCCGTGAGTGCTGTCGGCGCAGTCGGTCGGCGCGGTCTGTCGGCGCAGTCGTCGACGTCAGGCGACGTGAGGCGACGTGTGGGGCGGCCTTGTGCTCCTGGTGCGTTGGGACCGCTTCGGCATCCCCTGCATCCGCGGGTCGGCGCGTCCGGCTGCGGGCCGCGCGTGGAATGCAGCTTGCTGACTGTCCCACCGAGATGATTGAGCCCGGAGGACCCATGTGGAGCAACGCAGCACGTCGAGCCCGTGGGTTGTGGATGGCGCCGCTGCTGGCCCTTGCCGGCTGCGGCGCGCCCGAGGGGTTCCTGCTGCGCCTCGTGCTGGCACCCGACGTCGCCATCGACCGCGTCGTCGTCAACGGTGCCGTCGACGGCGACGACGTTTTTGCGCCCGCGCTGTTCCCCGACGAGCCCCGGGCGCTGACGACCGGCGACACCATCACGCTCCTGCTCGATGAGCGCCTCAGCGGCGGCGACCTGACGGTCACGTTGCGAGGGCAGCAGGGCGACCTCGTGCAAGCCCGCGGCGCGGGCCGTGGCGTCATCGTCAAAGATGCCATCGGCGACCTCGACGTCGAGCTGGCCTCCACGAGCCCCGCGGTCCCCGGCGACGATGACGGCGCGCCGGTCGAGCCCGACCCGCCTGCGACGCCGGAACCGCCCATCGCTGACGAGCCCGCCGACGAGCCCGCCGCCGATGAACCGGCCGCCGACGAACCCGCCGCCGAACCCGACGCGTCAGCCGACGACGAAGAACGCCGCGAAGAAGAGAAGCGGGCGCGCGAGGAAGAAAAGCGGCGCCGCGAGGAAGAGCGACGGGCCGAACAACAACGGCGCGACGAAGAAGACGACGACGAAGAAGAGGACGACGACGACGACGACTGAGTCGGACTGCGCCGGGGGAAAAAAAAGCGGCTCCGTGAGGAGCCGCTTTCTTCTTGTCTCGCCGGTCTTTGGCGGTGGTGGAGCCAGACGGGATCGAACCGTCGACCTCCTGAATGCCATTCAGGCGCTCTCCCAGCTGAGCTATGACCCCTCACGAACAAGGACCGTCGAGACGCGCCTACACCTATGGGTCCCGGGCGATCTTTTCAAGCGCAATCTTCGAGAGCGCCGGTTTCTCGAGCGGGTCGAGGCGACCCCGGACCCGCAGACGGCCTCAGCCTTCGTCGTCGTCACCGGCGGCAGCGGCGCCGTCGCCACCGGAGCCCGTGCGCGTCGCGGACGACGGCGGCTCGCTCTTGCTGCCCTGGCCTTTGGGCGCGTCGCTCTTCCACAGCTTGTCGGCCTCGACCTGGGCGGCGGCGATCTGGGCGTCGAGGTCTTTGATCTCGCGGGCCACGGCGTCGCACGAGGCGGGCAGGGCGGCGCCGCGGGCGACCTCTTCGAGCAGCAGCTCGCCGAGGCGGCCCAGGGACTTGTCGCGTGACCGCTTCAACAGCTGCACGTCGACCGTGGCCTTTGTGGCCTGGCTGCCCTTGAGGACGGTCTCTTTCACGTCGTCAAAGGCCTCGACGGCCTGCTTGAAGAAGGAAGAGATCTCACGGCTGATCGGATCGCCCGGGGTCTTCGTGGCCATGTCGGCACCTCTTCTGGGAGATATGAACCACGAATGCGCCTGCGACGAGCCCCCCCGACCGACCCCCTGCTGCCGTCGCTGCCGTCGTCGCTGCCGTCGTCGCTGCGGTCGTCGCTGCCGTCATCGAGCGGGCGCATGCGTCGTTGGGCCCCGCTCGCGATCGTGCTCGGCGCTGGCGCCTGCACCGACCGCACGCCGCCGCCGACGTCGGAGCCGCCGCCCCAATCCGTCGCCGTCGTCCACGCGCCGCCGGCGGTGGCGCCCGGGGCCGACGATCGCGTCGTCCGCCGCGGCACCGGCTGGTACCCGAACATCGAGGTCGACGACGAGAACCGCCTGCACGTGGCCTGGGTCGACGCCGACGCCGGCGATGTCCTCTACGCCATCTCCGCAAAAGGCGGCGCCGCGTTTGAAGGCAAGCCCGTCCCGGTCGACGTCGACGGCGCCGTCGGATCCTTCTTGCGGTTGGCGCTGTCGCCGGGTGGCGCGCCGGTGTTTTCCTACGTGCGCCAGGACGAGAGCACGCTGCGCCTGGCCTGGCGCCCCGCCGATCGCCC
This sequence comes from Myxococcota bacterium, assembly GCA_046593615.1. Lineage (GTDB taxonomy): Bacteria > Myxococcota > UBA727 > UBA727 > VGSZ01 > VGSZ01. The sequence goes on from JBKJNL010000909.1 coordinate 2,892, forward strand.
GGCCATCAAGGCCGCCGGTGGCGACGTCGAATTGGGCCCGATGCCGTCGTTGCCAAAGGCCTCGCGCACCGGCTCGCCGCTGCAGGGTGCCCCCGGCTTCGTGGTCGAAGAGGTCGGCTATGGCGATCAGGTCGGCCGCGGCAGCGCCCTCGCCGTCGACGCCAAAGGCCGTCCGTTCCTCGCCTACTACGCCGCCGACGATCGGCTGCGCCTCGCCCGCCGCCCCGCCGACGTGCCGGCGTTTTCGCCGACGAGCATCGGCGTGCTCGAGAAGCGCGACCTCGATCCGGCGGCGTCGGCGTCGATCCGCGTGCTCAGCGATCTGGTGGTCACCGCCGACGGCACCGTCGTCGTCTCCTACTGCCACGACGTCGTCACCGACGCCCGCTTGCGCGTCGCCGTCCTCGCCCCTGGCGCGGCGCGGCCGCTGCTGTTGACCCCCGGCGAAGGCAAGGACCAGCCCTCGATCACGGTCGACGGCCTGACGAGCGGGCTGCACCTGCGCCCAGACGGCGGCTTCGACGTCACCGCGCTCGATCAGAGCGAGCACGCGGTGTTCGTGCGCACGCTCGACCTCATGCCGACGAACGACGGCGGCCAACCGGCGACGCCAGCGACGCCAGCGACGCCAGCGACGTCGCCGACCGACGCGGCTGCGCCCGGTGAAACGGCGCCGCCGTTGTCGCCGCCGTTGTCGCCGAGCTGGCGCGGGCCGCGCGAGAAGCTGTTCGACGTCGAGGGCAGCGTCGTCGTCGAGCGCCGCCTCGGCGCGGTGGCCGGCGGCTGGTACGCCATCGCCCGCGTGAAGAACGACCGCAAAGGCGAAGGCGGCGGCGTGTTCCTCTACGTCGTCGACGAGCTCGTCAAAGACGGCAAGCCCAACCGCAGCTTGCGCCGCATCCGGCTCGACGGCGGCGGCGACCAGGCCGACGCCTGGCTCGACCTCGTGGTGCGCCCCGACGGCCGGCCCGCGGCGGTGTGGTTCGACCAGGCCTCGCTGTCGCTCAAGATCTACGCGCCCTGATCGCCCGCGCCAGAGAGGCCGGGCCCGAGCGGCCCTGGAGCGGACCGGCCGGGCCCGAGCGGCCCTGGAGCGGACCGGCCGG
>JBKJNL010000929.1:0-4612 GCA_046593615.1 Myxococcota bacterium
CGTCCGCTCTCAACGCGGGCCCGGGCGACCTTGGCGTCGTCGAGGATCAAGCTCGACGACAGCCGCAGCACGAGGGCGTCGATCCAGGTGGCGGCGAGCGCATGCTCGGAGAGGCGCTCGGCTTTCTTTTGCAGGCGCTCGCGCAGCTCTGACGTCGTCAGCGCCCGGCGCCCGAGGTGCCACAGCGCGCTGCGCTCGAGGGCCGCGGGCGTGAGCGGGCGCTCGAGCTTGCCGCCCGGCCGCGGCCGCGGGGGACGCGCGGGTCGTCGCGCAGCCAACGGGCGTTCACCGATCATGAGGCTCCCGAATCAGCAGGCGCAGGCGTGCCCCTCAAGCAGGCCCGTCAAGCATGGTCGACGTACCAGTCGAGGGCCTCGGCGAGGCCGGCGGCGACGTCGTGGGTCGGCGCATAGCCGAGGCGGTCGGCGGCCTTTTCGACGTTGGCCAGCGAGTGGCGCACGTCGCCGGGGCGAAACGGCCCGAACGTCGGCGTCGCCGTGGCCAGTTCGGGGTGGCCGCGCTGCACCAGGCCATCGCGCAACAGCGCGAACAGCGTGGCCAGGTTGGTGCGCTGGCCGCAGGCGACATTGAACGCCTCGTGCTTCGGCACCGACGACGACGGCGCCACCCCGGCCAGGATGTTGGCCTGCACGGCGTTCTTCACGAAGCAGAAGTCGCGGCTGGTCTCGCCGTCGCCGTGGATGACGCAGGGCTCGCCCGACAACAGCCGGCCGACCCACAGCGGGATGACCGCGGCGTAGGGGCCGTCTTTGTCTTGCCGCGGGCCAAAGACGTTGAAATAGCGCAATCCAATGCACTCGATGCCGTAGGTGGTCTGCAGGGCAGCGGCATACACTTCATCGACGCGCTTCGACGCCGCGTACGGCGACAGCGGCTGCCCGATCTTGTCTTCGACCTTGGGCAGATCGGGATGATCACCATACACCGAAGACGACGAAGCGTAGACGAATCGTTTGACGCCGGCGTCTTTGCTGGCCAGCAGCATGGTGACGAAGCCGTCGACGTTGGCGCGGTGGGTGGCCTGCGGATCCTGGATCGAGCGCGGCACCGAGCCGAGCGCTGCCTGGTGCAAGACGACGTCGACGCCGGCGACGGCGACGTCGACGAGGCCGCGGTCGTTGATGTCGCCTTCGTGGAAGGTGAACAGCGGGTGGCCGCGGGCGGCGTCGGCGATGTTGTCGCGCGAGCCCGTGGCCAGGTTGTCGAGGCCGATGACCCGCTGCCCGAGCGCGAGCAGCTCTTCGACGAGGTGGCTGCCGATGAAGCCGGCGGCGCCGGTCACGAGCCACGAGCGCGGGTTCTTTTCGAGGTCGGCTTTGACGTCGTCGTAGCGGGTCATGGTGCGGCTCTCTCACAACCAGGTGGTCGCGACAGGAGGGGTGGGCTCACTCGAGGTCTGAGCCCTCGCCGCGGATGACCGCGAGCAGCTCGTGGCCCCGCTTGTCGAGCAGGCGCTTGGGCATGCCCGGGACCTTCATCAGGTCTTCCACCGACGACGGCGCGCAGCTGGCCATGCCGAGCAGCACCCGATCGGAGAACACCGTGAACGCCGGCGCCTTTTTGGCCTGGGCCTCGGCCAGCCGCCAGGCGCGCAGGCGATCAACGACGTCGCGGGGGGAGCTGGCCCAGGCCGCATCTGGTTGCGCGGCGCTGCCGCCACCCTTGCCGCCCTGAGACCGCGGCGCGCGCTCTTTCTTGGCCCCGCGCGGCTTCTTGCCTTTGCCCTTGCCGCCGTCGTCGGTGCGGGCCGAGACGAACATCGACAACGCCGCCGCGCGGCCTTCTCCGCCGACGCCATGGGCGCCGCCGCCTCCGCCGCTGTTGCCCTGACCCGCGGTGGCGCTCTGGTATTTGATGCGCTCGCCGCGGTCGTTGACGAAGACCCGCTCTTCGAGGCGCACGCGGTCGGCCCGCACCATGGCCGCCAGGAGATGCTCGAACGAGCGGCGATCGATGCCCTTGGGCTCGAGGGTCTCGCTGAACAGCTTGCCCGTCGAGATGCCGCGCTGGCCGACGCTCACCAGCCGGCTGGCGATGGCGGCGATCAAGCGGTCTTCGTCGTCGGTGACGGCGCGGGTCTGGCGCAGGCGGCAGCCGGTCGGGTCGCAGGCGTCGCAGATGCCGCAGGCGCCCTTGTTGTCGTCGTCGCCGAAGTGCCGCAGCAGCGCCAGTTGCCGGCAGGCCTTTTCGTCGAGGAAGCGGGTCATGCCCGCGATCTGCTGCTCTTTGTGGCGCTTCTGGGCGAGGTAGGGGGCCTCCCAGCGGTCGTGGCCGCGCTGCCACATGGCGCCGACGCCGATGGCCCCGCCGTGGATCCACAGCTTCTCGAGGGCTTTGGGAAAGGTGTCGTCGTCGAGGCCCGACTGGCGCTTGACCTCTTGCTCGCTGAAGCCGTCGTCGCCTGCTCGACCGGAGCCGGCCCGCACCTCGGGCAAGGCCCGCCACAGCCGGCCCAGCGTCGACGACGTCGGGTAGTCGCGCTCGACGAAGAACGTGTGCATGCGGGCGTCGACCATCGAGCCCAGGCACAGGGCGCGGCTCGGCAACCCATCGCGGCCGGCGCGGCCGACCTCTTGCGAATAGCTCTCGACCGACTGCGGCAGCGCGAGATGCACCACGGTGCGCACGTCGGCTTTGTCGACGCCCATGCCAAAGGCGATGGTGGCGACGACGACCTCGAGGGTGCCTTTGGAGAACGCGTTCTGCACGGCCTCGCGTTGTTTGGCGGGCAGGCCGGCGTGGTAGGCGGCGACGGCGAGGCCTTCGTCGGCGAATTCGGAGGCGATTTCTTCGGCGTCTTTGCGCGTCGGCGCATAGAGGATCGCCGGCCGGTGCGCGGGGTCGGCGACGGCTTTGGCGGCGAGCGCCCGGCGCTGCGTGGGCGCGCAGTCGACGACCTCGAGGGCGATGTTCTCGCGGCGAAAGCCATGGATGAAGCGCTTCGACGGCAACATCGGTGCGCTGCCCGGCGCTGGCGACGACGGCGCGACACCCAGGCGCAACAGCTCGACGATGTCGTCTTGCACGACCGGGGTGGCCGTCGCCGTCAGCGCCAGGATCGGCGCCGGCCGGAACAGCGGCAGCCGCTCGCCGAGCATGCGGTACTCGGGGCGGAAGTCGTGGCCCCAGTGCGAGATGCAGTGGGCTTCGTCGACGGCGACGAGGGCCGGCGTCTTCTTGGCCAGCATCTCGGGGAAGCCGGGCACGGCCAGCCGCTCGGGGGCAAAGAACAAGAAGTCGACCTGGCCGCGCAGGTACTGCCGACAGACCTCGCGCGAGGCCTCGCGGTCGCAGCCCGAGTGGATGCGCTCGGCGACGAAGCCGCGCTCGCGCATCTTCATGACCTGGTCTTCCATCAGGGCGATGAGCGGGCTGACGACGAGCACGCAGCCGCCGCTGGAGCCGATGCGCTGCTTGCGGCGCAGCATGCCCGGCAGCTGGTAGCAGAGGCTCTTGCCGGCCCCCGTGGGCATCACCACCAGCGCATCGCGGCCTTCGACGACGGCCTCGCACACCTCCTGCTGGTGGGGGCGAAAGGCATTGAAGCCGAAGCGTTCGGCGAGCAGGGCGCGCAACAGCTGACCCGTGGTCTCCGACGGCACCGCCGGCGACATCGCGCCCGAAGCGGTGGCCAGAGAAATCGCGGGCCGGGGCCCATCGACGCGAGGTGAGGGCGGCGGAAAGGCGGCGAGGAGGGCAGGCAGTGGCGCGGTCATGCTCCTGTTCCTCCGAATCGACCTGTACTTTTGTGCAGGTCGGTCCAGAAGACCAGCGCGAATCAGCCGATCAATCAATGACTTCGGAGGATCCGCCGGGCGGGTTTCGCGGCCGGGGCGTGTCCGACCGTGTCCTACATGTCCTGGCGGCCCACCGCTCCCTGCGATCAGCGGCGGCGGGCGTCGATCTGCGAGCGCCAACCCTCGAGCTGCTCGAGGCGGCCCTGCGCATCGGACACCTGGGCGACCACCTCGCTCGACGCCGAGGGACCCGCCGTCGCCCGGAGCGTCGCGATGAGCTGCTGCTCCTGCTGGATGAACGCGTTCACCAGCTCGAGGTCGAACAGCTCGCCGCGTACGCCCTGCAGGGGCCCGAGGTTGACGTCGCCGGGCGTGCCCACCGTGGTGCGCCCGGCGCCGGCGCCGCTGTCGGGCTGCGATGCCCCCCGGTGCAACGAGAGCTGGCTCTGCGCGTAGCTGCGCAGCTCGGGGAGGCCGGCGCGCTCGGCGCCCAGCTCGGCGATGGCCGCGCCCTGCTGGTGGAGCACCGCGAGGTCTCGGCTGAGCGCGGCGCGATCGACCTCGCCAAAGACCTCGGCCGCACGCGCAGCACCCGGGTCGACGACGCCGCCGTTCATCTCGCCGGTGCCCGCGACGTTGGTGTTTGCGCCCGCGACGCTTCGGCCCGCGACGTTGGCGCCCGCGACGCTGGTGCCCGCGACGTTTCCGCCCGCGACGCTTCGGCCCGCGACGTTGGCGCCCGCGACGTTGCCGCCTGCGACGTTGGCGCCCGCGACGTTGGGATTCGCGACGTTGGCGCCCGCGACGTTGGCGCCCGCGACGTTGGGATTCGCGACGTTGGCGCCCGCGACGTT
>JBKJNL010000979.1:0-4458 GCA_046593615.1 Myxococcota bacterium
GGACCGGGCCTGGTTCGCGCGCGTGATGGCCTGGCCCTCACCCCAGCGCTCGAAGCTGGCGCGCAGGCTGGCGCCGCGCAGCCCCGACGGCGCGGCATAGGCGGCGGCAAAGACAGCGTCTTCGCGCGTCGTCGACGGTCCCGGCGCGAACATCTCGCGCGTGACGGTGCGGTTGGCCATGCGCACCGGCTTCATCGTCGACGGATCGAGGAACGAGACCATGCTGGCGTCGACCTGCCCGAACGCTGCCAGGAAGCGATCGGTGCGGGCCCGGGCCTGCACCGGGTAGACATCGACGCCGTCGACGCGGCTCTGGGCGTCGATCCGCAGGGCCACGCGGCCGGCGCGGACGCCGACAAAGGCGAGGTCGAAGTCGAGGGTCTCGCCGGGCCCGAACGGAAGTCGATCGAGCAGCATCGGCAAGCCGTCGTCGCGGCAGGCGCCCGCGAGCGGTGCGGGATCGACGTCGACCGGCTTCGGCGCCGGCCGGACCAGCGGCGCGGGCACGAGGCGCAGCGGCGCCATGTCGTCGTCGTTGTTGTCGCCGGCGTTGGCTTTTGTCGTCCGGTGCTCGGCCGGGTTCTTGGCGGCAGGGTCGGCCGGCGCTGCGGTGGCAGGCGCTGCGGTGGCGGGCGCTGCTGAGGCAGGCGCTGCGGCGGCAGGCGCTGAATCGGCGGCGACGACGACCGCGACGACGACACCAGCAACCAGACGAACGCAGACGCTGACGGACCACCGCATCGTGGGCCAGAGTAGCCAAATGAACCCTCCCTGGCCGGCCCGCCCGCTCAACCGCCGCACGCTGCTCGCTTCGTCGTTGGCGTCGGCCGCCGTGCTCTCGCTCCCCGCGCGCGCCGCTGGTGAAGAACCTGGTGAAACAGCTCGGGAAACAGCGCGGGAAACAACCGGGGAAGCAGGCCCCGACGTCGTCGCCGCCCCGCCCCTCGAGCACGAATGGGAGCCGGTCGACCTCTCGTTCATCAAGCGCGCGCCGTACGTCGTCGTCAGCGAGTGCGTGCTGCCGGCCTCGCCGCTGGTGGTGTCGCGCGTCCTCGCAGATCCCGAGCCGTGGCCACGCTGGCTGCCGCTGAGCAAGCACGTGCAGTACCGAAAGCCCTACGGCCTGGGCACCGAGCGCGACGTGACGACGACGGGCGGCATCATCCGCGAGCGCTTCTTCATCTGGGACGAAGGCGAGCGGCTGGCGTTTTCGGTGTCGTCGTCGACGCTGCCGGTGGGCAAGCACTTCCTCGAGGACTGGCTGTTGAAGCCGGTGCAGGGCGGCCACACGCGCTTCGTCTGGACCATCGCTTTTCAGGGGCAGCCGTGGGCGGCGCCGCTGGGTCCGGTGCTGATGTCGACGTTCAAGGCGGTGACGCCGTCGTCGTTGGCGCGGCTGGCGGTGATCGTCAGAGAGCGCGCAGCCCGAGGTACATGACGCCCTTGCCGTTGGCCGCGGTGAACGGCGCCCGGTAGACGCCAAACGCGCCCATCTCGACGGCAGCGTGCCGCACCAGGCGCAGGAACAATTTCTCGGGACCGCCGAAGCCGGCGTCGGAAAAGGCCCGCAGGCCCGGTCCGGTGCTCTGTTGGCGCAAGGCGTCGGTGCCGCGCGTGTAGCGGGGCTCGACGGCGTCGTTGGCCCAGCCCCACAAGAAGCGCTTCTTCTCGTCGAGGAAAGAGCCCAGCAGCTCGAAGCCCCACGGCTGCGGCTCACGGGCCGACCCCGCGCTCTCTGCCGAGAACGTGATGAGCCCCTTCTTCATGTCGATGTCGAAGCGCTTCATGCCGGCGAGGGCTTCGGCGACGCGGCGGTCTTGCTCGTCGGCGGCCGCGGCGGTGCGGTTGAGCGCGACAAACAGTGGTCGGGTGAAAAAGAGCCAGCGCAACTCGGAGGAGTCGAAGCGGCGGGTCATGACGATCTCGCCGGCAGCGTCGAGCAGCGTGGCTTCGCGGGCGCCATCGTCGACGTCGACGATGGTGATCTGGCCCTCGAGGATCTTCACGCCGCCCTGGCGCAGCGTGGCGTCGGCGAAGTCGCCGAGCAGGGCGTTGATGGCGTCGAGCACTTCGCTGTCGGTGTGCCCGAGGTCGGGCCGTCGGGCGTCGCCGCTGTCTGACGACGACGATGTTCCTGACGACGACGACCCTGAGAGCGATGACAAAGACGACGACGACAGCGGGGCCTTGCCGTCGAGGTTCGACAGCGCCGGCCGCTTGCCGTCTTCGTTGGGCACAAACGAGACCGCGAGCTCATGAAGGGGCTCGGGAAACGCGAGGGCCGCGAGGTCCATCAGCTCGAGCAGCAGCTCGTCGGGGACCGGGGCCGCGTCTGGTTCGTCGTCGTCGCCCTGGAGGAGCTTCAGCAGTTCCATGGCCCCTCGATAGCGGCGTCATCGACGTCGACAAGGGAGCGCTTCGTTCTTCACGTTCAGCCGATTAGTCTGCGTCGCGATGCCGCTCCTGACCCGTCGTCGCGCCCATCGTCGCGCCCATCGTCGCGCCCTGGCGCCCACCAGCACCGGGTCCCGGTCTTTGCCCCCACCATCGCCGTTGGCCCGTGTCGTCCGCTCCCGGGCCGCTCGGGCCCGGGCAACCTGCGAGGCCGCGTCATGAGGTCCCATCTCCGTGCCTGCGTCGTCGTCGTCGTCGGCGGTGGCGCGCTGTGCACGACAGGGTGTGCCGCGGGATCGCGCACCACGGTTCGTGAGCTGCCGCCCGACATGAAGCCCTTGAGCGCGCTGCTCGAAGGCTGCGAGCACAGCGCGGGCGAAGACGGCTCGGCCCTGGCCCGCTGCGACGATGACGTCGTCTTCAAGGTGCGCCAGGTCGAGGCCGACAGCGGATCCGCCCCCCGCTACTTCGGCGACGGCGTCGACCTCGCCAACAACAACGCCGGCCGCATGAGCTGGGAGCAGGTCCGGCTGAGCACGGCGTTTGGCCGCGGCCACGCCGACCGCGGCGCCGTCCACGCCGTCACCGACGACCACGTCGTGGTGGTGCTGCTGGGCGTGACCCGGGCCCGCTCGCCGGGCCAACCGCGCAAGCTGACCGAGGCCTCGTGCCAGGCGCCGCCGTCGTCGACGACGCGCTGTGAGCAGCTCATCTCGGCGTTTGTCGATCTCCCGAGCGAGCCCACGGCTGCCGCGGCAGGAGCGGCGAACCCGGGCCGCGGCGCCGCCGGTCCGTCGCACGGCGCGGTGCACGGTCGCGCCATCTCATTTCCCACAAGCTGCGGCCTGGTCGCCCAAGACGCCACCAGCGGCCGCTACGCCTGCGACGACGACGCCCGCCTGTTCTGGCTGGTGACCGACGACATGGACAACGCCGCCGAGCAAGCCGAGGTCGCCGTCGGCTCCCTCGTCGACGGCGACGAACGCCAGGACGCGCCCTGCTCGCTGCTCGACGCCGACGCCCGCTGCCAAGAGACGCCGACCGCGATCATCGGCCTCGGCTACGTCGACAAAGCCGCGGTCGTCGTCGTCTGCCTCGCGCCCGGCGGCCAACCCTGGGAGCACAGCCTGTGCAAATCCTCGTTCCGCCGTCGTTGACCAGAAAGGCGGGGTGACGTCGTGAGCGAGCTGTGGTCCTTCACCCTGGTGACCTTCTCGGCGATCTTCTTTGTCGTCGATCCGCTGGCCATCGTGCCGACGTTCCTGGCGATGACCAACGGCGACAGCATCGCGAAGAAGCACCACATGGCCAAAAAGGCCGGCATCGCGACGTCGGTGACGCTGCTGTTGTTCGCCGTCGCCGGCGGCGTGATCTTCAAGCTGTTCGGCATCACGCTCGGGGCCTTCAAGGTCGCCGGCGGCGTGCTGCTGTTCCTGCTGGCGCTCGACATGATGCGGGCGACGCCGTCCAAGGTGCGCCAGACCAAAGAAGAAGAACGCGAAGGCGCCGAAAAAGACGACATCGCCATCATCCCACTGACCATCCCGATGCTGGCCGGGCCGGGTGCCATCGCCACCACCATGGTCGTCATGAGCAACACCGGCGACGACCGCTGGAAGCAGCTGATCGTCGGCGTGGTCGTCGTCGTCACCGGCGCCTTGACCTGGCTCATCCTGCGCTCGGCGCTGTTGGTCGAGAAGCGGCTCGGCACCACCGGGCTCAACGTGCTGACGCGGGTGATGGGCCTCATCGTCGCTGCCGTCGCCGTGCAGTTCGTCGTCACCGGCCTCAAGGAGGTCTGGGGCACGTGACGCCCGCGACCGCGAAGCCCGCGCCTGCGAAGCCCGCGGCGACGTCGTCAAAGGCGTCGAACGCGTCATCGAACGAGTCGGGCTGGCACGTCTACGTCGTCTGCTGCGCCGACGCCTCTCTCTACGTGGGCCTGGCGAGCGACCTCGCCAGGCGCGTGGCCGCCCACAACGCCGGCCAAGGGGCGCGCTACACGCGCCCGCGGCGGCCGGTGACCTGCGTGTGGCGCTGGCCGTGCGAGAGCGCCGAAGAAGG
>JBKJNL010000213.1:0-9412 GCA_046593615.1 Myxococcota bacterium
GCGCGCCATCTTTGTCGACGACGAGGAACGAGCGCACGACGCCATCACCGGCGGCGATGCGCGCCAGGCATTCCTCGACGAGCGCCGCGGACGAAGACGGCGACGACGACGGCGACGATGACGACGCCAACGACGACGACGGTGGGCACTGGAGGGCCCGTGCTTGCTCGACGAGGCGCATGGCGCGGTCCCTAGCAGAAGCGACGACGGTGCGCGCGGGGCCGCGCTTGCTGGCCCAGAAACGCTGGGCTACCCCGAGGCCATGCTCGCGCGCCCGGTCGTCGTCGTCGTCGTCGCTGTCCTGGGGGTGTTCACAGCCCTCCTGGGCTCGGGCTGCCCCGACCCGTGCGTGACCCTCGCCGAGCGCATCTGCAACTGCGAGGCGACCGCCGCAGAGCGCCGGGCCTGCATCACCGATCGCGTGACCAACCAGCAGAGCACCGTCGACGTCGACGTCGACGACCGCGACTTCTGCAACGCGAAGCTCGCGACCTGCAGCTGCGCCGCGCTCGACCAGAACAACCTGGCGGCCTGCGGCTTCGCCAACGACACCGACGCCGACGCCGACGCCGCGGGCGTCGAATGACCACCGATCCCGCCAACCCCGCGCAGCCGAACCTGCCCATCGGCGACGGGCTGCTCGACGAGACCTCACGAACCCGCGGCCGCTGGCGCCTGCTGCGCCGCCGCGCTCGACCGGGCGGGGCGCGCAACGACGGCACCCGCAAAGAAGGGGCGAAGCGCCGCCTCCCCTTCGACCTGCGCAAGGCGCTGTTCATCCTGCCGAACGCGTTCACGGTTGCGTCGATCTTCTGCGGCTTCTACTCCATCATGATGTCGACGTCGCACGGCGGTCCCGAGACGTTTGATCGCGCCGGCATCGCCCTCTTCTTTGCCGCCTTTTTCGACGCTTTTGACGGCCGCATCGCCCGCCTGACCCGCACCCAGTCCGACTTCGGCATGCAGATGGACTCTTTGGCCGACGTCATCAGCTTCGGCGTCGCCCCGGCCGTGCTGGTCTACAACTGGGCGCTGGCGCCGCTCGGCTTGTTCGGCCTGGTGGTCTCTTTTGCTTTCTGCGCCTGTGGAACGATCCGTCTCGCCCGATTCAACGTGCTGGCGATGCGTGGCATCGGTTCGTCCAAGTACTTCATGGGTTTGCCGATTCCGGGCGCCTCTTCCATGCTCATCAGCGTCATCGTCGCCCAGAGCCACAACCTGGGCACGACGGTCGAAAAGACTGGCTCGGTCACGGCCCTGGTCATCATCCTCAGCTACCTGATGGTGAGCCGCATCCGCTTCCGCACCTTCAAGGACTTCCGGCCGCGCATGAAGACGCTGCCGATCCTGTTGGCGATCTTGATTGGCCTGACGGTGGCCGTGCTCGTCTTGAAGGCCCGCCTGGCCCTGGTCTTCGCCGTGGGCGGCTACGTCTCCCTCGGCCTCGTCGAAGAGGTCGTGTTCTTCAAGAAGCGGCGCCGCATCGAGACCCAGGAGCGCCAGGAGCTGCAGGCCAAGGTCGACGCCCAGACCACCGCGCCGGCCTGAGCGGCCCGGTGCGCGGCGGGTCGATCTCGACCCTGTTGGAGCGAGCCTCGGAGGGCGTGACGGCGTGACGGCGTGACGGCGTGACGTCAGCGGCGTGACGTCAGCGGCGTGACGTCAGGTGGGCCCGCACCGCCGGCGGCAACGGGGCCTTTTGCTTCGCGGCGTAGTCGTAGGCCACGATCAGTGCCTCGCCGGTGGCGGCAACGCGACCTGCTGCATCGCTGAACAACGCGATCTCCATGGTAAAACGATCTTCTTTGATGTCGCTCACCCGGCAACCAGCGGTCACCCGATCGGGGTAGAACAGCGGCGCCTTGTAGCGGCACGACGTCGACGACAGGATCGGGCCGACACCGGTGTTGCTCGTGAAGCCGATGCCTTCGAAGTACTTCATGCGCGCCGACTCGAACCACCTGAAATACACGACATTGTTGACGTGTTGGTAGCTGTCCATCTCGCCCCACTGCACCGGGAACGAGACGAGCGCGTCGTAGCCGGCGAGGCCGCGGGCGGCCGCGGCGGAGATGGGGCTCGAAACGACCCCGCTGGAAACGACCCCGCTGGAAACGACGTCGCCGTCGACCGCGCTCCCGGAATCGGGAGGCGGCGACGGCGACAAAGACGGCGGAACAGAAGTCACTGCCGGCTCACAACCAACAGGTCATTCGTCGTCGACCTTCTTGCTCTTCTTTGCGCGCTTGCCGGGCTGCAGGCCGCGCTTGCGCAGGCGGATGGCGCCGGGGGTGACCTCGATGAGCTCGTCCATGTCGATCCACTCCATGGCCTCTTCGAGGCGCATGCGGCGGGGCGGCACGAGGATGATGTTCTCGTCTTTGCCGGCGGCGCGGATGTTGGTGAGCTTCTTTTCGCGGACGACGTTGATGTCGAGGTCGTTGTCGCGGGCGTGCTCGCCGACGATCATGCCTTCGTAGACGTCTTCGCCGGGCCCGATGAACATGTGGCCGCGGGGCTGCAGCGCGAACAGCGAGTACGGCGTGGCGCGGCCGAGGTCGGTCGAGATCATGGCGCCGGACTTGCGGGCTTCGATGTCGCCTTTGTAGGGAATCCAGCCCTTGAGGTACGTCGACATCTGGCCTTCGCCGCGGGTCACGGTCCGGAACGTGCCGAGGAAGCCGATCAGCCCGCGGGTGGGGATCTCGTACTCGACGCTGGTCCAGCCGGAGATGGCGGACTCCATGCCGAGCATCTGCCCGCCGCGCTTGCCGACGTGCTCGGTGACGGCGCCAACGGCGGTCTCGGGGATGTTGACGACCATGCCTTCGAGGGGCTCCATCTTGTGGCCGTCGATCTCTTTGACGACGACTTCGGGACGGCTGACGCACATCTCGTAACCTTCGCGGCGCATGCCTTCGATGAGCACGGCCAGCTGCAGCTCGCCGCGGCCGAGCACCTTGAACTTGTCGGGCGTGTCGGTCTCGAGCACGCGAATCGACACGTTGCCGCGAATCTCGCGCATCAGGCGGTCACGCACCTGGCGCGACGTGATGTATTTGCCTTCTTTGCCGGCGAACGGACCGTCATTGATCGAGAAGATCATGCCGAGGGTCGGCTCGCCGACCGAGATGCGCTTCATCGGCTTGGTGTCGCTCTCGGTGAGCACGATGGTGTCGCCGGGGGTGACGTTCTCGAGACCGGCCACGCAGACGAGGTCGCCGGCGCTGGCGGATTCGACTTCCATGCGGCCCATGCCCTGGAACAGGTAGATGGCGGTCAGGCGGGCCTTTTCGCCGGTGGGGTTGCCGTCTTTGTCGGGCTCACCGAGGCGCTGCACGTCCATCTTCTTGAACATCTTGCCGCCGTGCACACGGCCGGTGGCCAGACGACCGACGTACTCGTCGTAGTCGATGGCGTTGACGAGCATGGTGAAGGGCGCGGCGTCGTCGTCCTTCGGGTGCGGGATGGCCTGCAGGATGGTGTCGAACAGGGGCTTGAGCGTGAGCTTGCCCTTGAACGTCGTCGAGGCCGGCAGCAGCGCCTCGGCGGGGATGGCACCGGTGCTGGTGGCGCTCACGGCCCAGCCGTCGCGGGCGACGGCGTAGACGACCTTGAAGTCGAGCTGGTGCTCTTCGGCGCCGAGGTCGATGAACAGGTCGTAGACCTTTTGCAGGACCTCTTGCGGGCGGGCATCGCCGCGGTCGACCTTGTTGATGACCACGATCGGTGTGAGGCCGAGGTCGAGCGCCTTTTTCAAGACGAAGCGGGTCTGGGGCAGCGGTCCTTCGGCGGCGTCGACAAGCAAGAGGACGCCGTCGACCATGTGCAGGGTGCGCTCGACCTCGCCACCGAAGTCGGCGTGGCCGGGGGTGTCGAGGATGTTGACCCGGGTGTCACCGAGGATGATCCCGGTGTCCTTGCCCATGATCCTGATGCCTCGCTCACGCTCCTGCTCCATCTTGTCCATCATGCGGTCGCTGGTCGACTCATGGGCTTTGAAGGTGCCGGCTTGCTTGAGCATGGCGTCGACGAGGGTCGTCTTGCCGTGGTCGACGTGGGCGATGATGGCGATGTTTCTCAAATCACTGCGTGAAGACATGGTTTGACCCCTTGCCTCACTGAATCGACGTCGTCGAGCCCTGTCTGTCTGATCGTCCTCCTTCTTCGGTGCCGCGCTCGGCTGTCGTCGTGTGCGGCTGGTTTGCCGCCCGACCACCGGGGCCAGAACCACGGTCAGACGGGAGCAGCCGCCTCGCAGGCATCGGCCTCCGCGGCCTCGCGCGGAAAGAACAGACGAAACTCGGTCCCGGTCCCCTGGATGGATGACACCTCGATGCGCCCCTGGTGCTCGGACACAACCCGCTGAACGATGGGCATGCCCAGGCCGGTGCCCTTGCCGATGGCCTTTGTGGTGAACAGCTTTTCCCACATGCGCGCGAGCACCTCGGGCGACATGCCGGCGCCGTTGTCGCGGACGACGACGACGACTTCTTCGCCGCTGTGCTTGAGCGTCACCAGGATCTCGGGGCGGTAGGCGGGCTCGACGGCGCGCCGTTCGACGCAGGCGTCGTTGGCGTTGGCGATCAGGTTGGTGATGGCCTGCAGCAGCTCGACGGCGACGCCGCGGATGAAGCCGCGCTCCTCGACGATAAACGACACCGGCGTCGTCACCCGCGAGCGCAGCATGCGCACCGCGCTCTCGACGGCGGCGGCGACGTCGACGGCCTCGCCCTGCCCGGTGCGGCCCAGGCGGACCACCTGCCGCATCTGGCGGATGACGTCGTTGGCGCGGAACAGGCCCTCATAGGTCTCGCAGAGCAGCGCCGGCAGGTCCTCGAGAACGGGCGTCAGGTTGTGCTTGATCTCGCAGCTCTCGAGCAGCGGCAGCAGCTCGGCCAGGTGGCCAATCAAGACCTCGAGGTTGGCGCGCACGGCGCCGAGGGGGGATGCGACGTCGTGGACCACGCCGGCGGCCAGCTCGCCGAGCAGGGTCAGGCGTTCGCTGCCCTGCAGGCGCAGCTCGAGCGCGCGCGCTTCTTTGGCGGCGTCGGCGCGGGCCAGCAGCTCGCCCAGCAGGGTGGCCACCGACGAGCAGACCTCGAGATCGCGGGGGGTGAAGACGGCGCAGCGGCGTTGCTTGCCGACGGTGAGCACGCCGCGGACTTCTTCGTTGGGGCCGCGGATGGGCGTCAGCATCGACGCCGTGACGTCGGGGCGGCAGGCGTCGATGCTGCTTGAGGTGCGGCGCGCGTCGCCGATGATGAGCCGGGCGGTGCCCGTCTGCCAGACCAGCTCGCCGAGGCCGCCAGCGCGGGCGACGGTGCCGCGGACGCCTTCGAGGCCGACGTTGGCGATGGTGCGCAGCACGCCGTCGTCGTCGACGAGCATGACGCTGCAGATGTCGGCCTTGAACAGCTCGGCGATGATCGCCACGGCCGCGTCGCCGACCAGCGCTTCGCCGCTGCCACCGAGCTCGCACAGGCCGGCCATGGCCCGGGCCAGCGCCGACGGCCCGTCGTTGAGGCTGCTGAGGAGGCCGCCGGCGACGACGTCGACGACGGCGCTGAGCTGTGACGACGAGGGCACGGCCGGGTTCATGACCGGGATGCCGGCGTCTCGGGCGGCGTCGGCGAGGTCGGCGCCGGGGTGGTCGCCGCAGAAGATCACGGGCAATCCGGGGGCCACCCACCACAACGTCGACACGGCCTGCAGGGGGTCGCCGGCGCGCTCGAGGTGCGCCAGGTCGAAGAACGCGACCTCGGCGCTGTCGAGCCAGGCCGCGGCGTCAGCGACGGTGCCGGCGCCCGTCGACGAGATGCCGGCTTTGGCGAGCGACCGCGCCAGCTCGACCCGCCACAGACCGTCGCCGATGAGCAGCGCGCGGCGGGGGACGGCGGTGCCGCGGACGGCATCGGCGCAGCGCTCGGAGAGGGTGGTCTGGCGGCTCATGGCTATTCAGCCGAGAGCACGATGGCTCCGCTCTTGTCCTTCAAGACGCCACGCAGGCGGGGGGCGGCGGGCTCGACACGCTCGACGGTCAGCAGGGCGCGCTCGCGGGCGATCTCGTGCAGCGTGCGCTTGAGCGCGGCGTCGTCCCAGGGCTTTTCGAGGTAGCGGCTCACGGCGCCTTCGTTGATCGCCCGGATGGTGGCGTCACGGTCGGCCTGGCCGGTCATCATGATGCGCGTGACCCTGGGGTGCAGGCGGCGCACGAGCGAGAGCAGCTCGACGCCGGTGCAGCCGGGCATCATGTAGTCGGAGACGATGACGTCGACGCGCAGCTCGGCCAGCAGGCGGGGCACGTCGAGGGGCTCGGAGCTGACGTGGATCTCGAAGCCCTCACGCTTCAGCGAACGGCTGACCGCGCTGAGGATGAGCGCGTCGTCGTCGACAAACAGGATCTTGAGCGGGGCGGCCATGGTGTCCTCCAGCCCCGGAGGTTCGGGGTCTGGCCCTCCATCGACGGCCGCCCTGCCGTCTTGAGCCACAAACGCCGGGCGCGCTCAGACCGGGCCGCAGAGGTTGACGCCGGGGCCCGGGTAGCAGGCCTCACCGACGTCGCAGCCACCGCGTTCGGCAGCCGGATCGGGGCACTCCGAGGCGCAGAGCCGCCCGAACGGGGCCCCGAAGTCGGCGCAGATCTGCGAGACGCACTCGCGCAGATCGGTGCAGGCCTCGCCGTCGGCGCGGTCGTCGAGCAGCGGCATGCAGATGCGGTTGTCGTCGGCGTCGTCGATGCAGGCGAAGCCGGCGGCGCAGGCGTCGTCGACGCAGGCCGAGGCGCAGATGGCGATGCCGTCGCGGTCCTCGATGCACAGCCCACCCGCACACACATCAGCGCCATTGCAGGGGACGCCGTCGGCGAGAGGGGCCAGACAGGCCCGGGCGCCATCGTCGAGCTCCAGGCACAGGCCGTCGTCGGCGCAGGCGTGGGCGTCGTCGCAGCTGGCGGTGCAGACGGCGGTGCCGGCGTCGGGGGGCCGAACGCAGGTGCCCGACAGGCACTGCCGCGGGTCGTCGCAGACGTCGCCGTCGACGCCGTCGCGCAGGGGCGGCACGCACACCCGGCGGAACCCATCGAGCACGCAGCGCAAGCCGGTCACGCAGCCGGTGTCGAGGGAGCAGAGGGCGACGCAGACGTCGCCCGAGCAGGCGCCGGTCGAGCATTGGACGTCGGTGGTGCAGGCGTCGTTGATGGCGGTGTCGCCGGTGATGGGCTCGCACGACGCGCTGCCGGCGTCGTCGGCCACGCAGGCGGTGCCGTCGCCGCAGGGGGCGTCGACGGAGCAGCCGGCAGCGCCGGTGCAGGATCCGGCGACGCAGGTCTCGCCGGCGACGGTGCAGTCGGCGTCGGTGGCGCACTCGTCTTCGGGGGTCTCGCCTCCGCAGGTGCAGGCGGAGAGGGCAAAAAGGACGAGGGCGGGGATGAGGGTTCGCACGGCGCCATCATAGCGACGTTCCAGACGCGCGCCCGCCGTCTCTGCACCACCCGTGTTGCGGCTACTTGCTGGTCATCGTGTAGACGCCGGCCCAGTCGGCCGGCGGGTGCAAGAGCAGCTCGTCGCACCGCTCGCTCAACAAGCGCGCCGCACCGTCGGCCGGACAGACCGCGAGGCAACCTTCGAAGAGCATTCTGGCCTCGAGAAACGAGCCGGCCTTGTAGGCGCGCTGGGCGTCGACAAAGGCGGCGAGGCTCTGCCGCTTCAGCTCGGCGTGGGGGTCGACGTCGAGGATCTCGGAGATGTGCAGGGCCTCGGCCTTGCCCTTGGCCCGCACGATGTCGAGGTGCCGCAGCGCCGGACGCTGCTGCTCGAGGCGGCCGACCACGGCGCCCGAGACGAGCACCTTGGCGTCGTACATCTTTGTCATGCCCTCGAGGCGGGCCGCCGCGTTGACGCAGTCGCCGACGACGCCGCCGTCGAGCTGCTCGCCGCCGCCGATGGTGCCGATCATGAGCGGCCCCATGTGGATGCCGGCGCCAATCTTGATCTCCGGCTGTCCGGCGCGGGCGCGCTCGCCGTTCAGCTTCGCCAATGCCTTGACCATGCCGGTGGCGGCGACGACGGCTCCGTCGGCGCCTGAGCGACCGGCCCGCGACGACGACGACGACGACGACGACGACGACGACGACGGAAAGAGGGCCATGATGCCGTCGCCCAGATACTGGTTGATGAAGCCGGCGCCCCGGTAGATTTCGGGTTCCATGCGCGCGAGGTATTCATTGATGAATTGAAATGTCTCTTGCGGCGTCAATGACTCAGCAAGCGTCGTGAAGCCGCGCACGTCGCAGAACATCACCGCCATCTCGTGCTGCTGGGCTTCGCCGCGCGTCACCTCGCCCACGCTGGTCTTGCCGAGGGCGTCGAGAAACCCGAGCGGCACGAAGCGGGCGATGCTGGCGTTGGTGTCGCGCAGCTCGCGGTTTCGCTGATCGACGTCGCTGAGCGTGCGCGAAAACTGGCTCGCCAGGCCGACGGCCATCACCAGGATCCAGGCGATGAAGCCGGCCTGGGCAGGCGTGATCGACAGGTGGATGCCCTGCTGCTCGAAGTAGAGCTCGAGCGGCGCGACCACCACCCCGACGACGGTGCCGAGCAACAGCAGCCGGGCGTCACGCTCGCGCCGCACCATCCAGATCACCAATTGAATCATCGCCAACACCGGCGTCACCATCTTGACGATGAGCACCGGGATGGAGACCGTCAGGGCCAGGCCGACCTGCGGCACGAAGCCGACAAAGGCGATGGCCACGAGCAGCATCTGCCAGGCCCGCCACCGCGGCGACGGCGCCGTGCGCGGCACGAAGCGCCAGAGAAACGAGATGAACGCGGCGTTGACGAGGGTGCCGACGAAGTTGCCGACCACGTAGGCCGTGACCGCCGACCAGGGCAGCAGCTCGGTGCTGTGGAGGTTCGTCAGGCCCATCCAGGCGACGATCAACGCCGTCGTGATGGCGAACCACAGATAGCCGCGCAGCTCGCGCCGCAAGAGCCACACGAGGCAGTGGTAGAGCGCGACGAACATCA
The DNA here is from genome assembly GCA_046593615.1 of Myxococcota bacterium. GTDB lineage: Bacteria > Myxococcota > UBA727 > UBA727 > VGSZ01 > VGSZ01. The sequence continues at coordinate 9,030 of JBKJNL010000213.1, forward strand.
CCAGCAGCAGCGAGGCGGTGTAGCCGGCGGCGGCGCTGTCGACGTGCTCGGCCACCATCATGCGGGCCCGATCGGCGACACCCGGCATGCCGCCGATGGCAAAGGGACCGACCGGCAGCAGCACCCGTCCGGGTTCGGCCTGAAACAGCGCCGGGTGGTTCTCGACGCGCACGGCGACGACGAGGGCGCCGTCGTCGTCGAGATCGGCGGGGATGGCGAAGCCGCGGCCGACGTGCAGCGACTCGCCCGCGAGGGAGGTGTCGCCGCCGACGTCGACGCCATCGACATAGACGCGGTAGCCGCCTTCGACGATGCCGACGCTGACGCCGAGGTCGGCGCCGCGGGCGCTGTCGGCGACGTCGACGCGGGTGCGCAGCCACGAC
>JBKJNL010000387.1:0-8866 GCA_046593615.1 Myxococcota bacterium
GCGATCTCCTGGCCGCCGGCGGCCTGCTCGGAGACGGCGGTGGCGATCTTGGCGATGGCCGCCGACTGCCGCGTCGCCGTGGTGCTCAACGAGACGACCGCGTCGGCCTGCTCGCCGATGGCCCGGGCCGTCTGGCGCGCGATGCGCCGCACGTCGTCGCCGTCCTTCGACAGCGCATTGGCGGCCTTTGTCTGCTCGTTGGTTGCTTTGGTCACCGTGGCCGACAGGCGCGCGACCTCGCCGGCGGAGGCTTCGATTTCGACGACGGCGCGGGCCTGCTCGGCGACGCCGCGGGCGGCGATGGCGGCCTGCTTGCGCGACTGCTCCATGGCTCGCGTGATCTCGGTGGCGCCGCGGCCCTGCTCGGCGAGGCCGGTGACGGTGCGCAGCGTGGTGGCCGCGACCTCCTGGGCCGAGGTGCTGGCGACGGCGACGGCGCGGGTCTGCTCGACGACGGCGGCGCTGGTCTGCTGGGCCAGCACCCGCATGCGGGCGGCGGCGCGGGCGACGTCGGCGGCGGCGCCGGCCTGCTCGGTGGTGGCGCGGGCGGCCTTTTCAGCGCTCTGGCTGAGGGCGGCGTTGGCCTTGACGAGGTCGCGCAGGGCCCGGGCCTGCTCCGACGTCGCCTCCTTTGTCTGCTTGGCCATGCGGCGCATCTCGGTGGCCCCCTGCAGGGCCGCCTGCGTCGCCTTTGTCTGCTCACCGGCGGCGCGGGCGATGGCCCGGCCTTCTTCGCTCACGCGCGCGGTGCTCTCGGCCAGGGCTTCAATGGCCTCGACCTGCTCGCTGGTGGCGCGATCGATGTCGGCGACGGCGCCGCCGAGGCTCTGCACGCCCTCGAGGATCGATCCGAGACCGCGCTCGGCGTCGCCGGCGACGCGGGCGCCTTCGTCGGCGACCTTGAGGCCTTCGGTGGAGGCGGCGACGGCGTCGCGGGCGGTGGCCTGCAGGCCGCGCACGATCTTGGCGATGTCGGTGCTGGCGGCAGCGGCCTTGTCGGCGAGGGCGCGAATTTCTTCGGCGACGACGGCGAAGCCGCGGCCGTGCTCGCCGGCGCGGGCGGCCTCGATGCTGGCGTTGAGCGACAGCAGGTTGGTGCGGTCGGCGATCACGTTGATGGTCTGCACGATGTCGCCGATGTCTTCGGCCTTGCGTCCCATGTCTTTCACGACGCCGGCCTGCTCGGTCATGTTCTGGCGGATGTCTTTGAGGCTCGTGAGGCAGCGGGCCACGAGGGCGCCGCCTTCTCGGGCGGTGACGCCGACGCCGACGGCGCTCTGGCGGGCGCCATCGACGATGCCCACGATCTTCTTGGTCGAGCTCTCGAGCTGCGCCGACGCCGATGCCGTCGACGACGACACGGCCGCGATCTGATCGGCGCCGTGGGCCACGGCCGAAGCCGAGCGGGCCATCTCTTCAATGGCGGCGGCGCTCGACTCGATGGTCGAGGCGTTCTTTTCGGCGGTGGCCGCGACCTCTTCGACGGAGGCGGCGATCTCGTTGACGGTGCTGGCCGTCGACGACACGGCTGCTGCGAGGGCGCTGGCGTGCTCGACGACGACGCGGACGGAGCGCGCCATCTCTTCGGCGCTGGCGGCGGTGGAGTCGGCCGCGAGGCTCATTTCGCCGGCGTCTTTGCCGACGCGATCGAGGCCGGCGACGACGGAGCCGACGGTGGCGGCGATGCCGGCGACCTCGGTGCCGACGGTCTGGGCGTCGGCGACGAGGCGGGCGATGCCGCGGGCCATGCTCTCGACGGTGGCGGCGACCTGCTCGAACGAAGCCGCGTTCTGCTCGACGCGGGCCAGGACGTCGGTGGCGCTGACGCTGGTCTCTTTGGCGGCCGACAGCAGCTCTTCGCTGGCCGCGGCGAGGTCGCTGGCGTTGCTGGCGACACCGCGCACCGAGCGCGCGAGCTCTTCAAGCGTGGCCGCCGTCGAATCCGACGACGACGCCAGCAGGTCGGTGTCTTTCTTCACCGCCACCAGCGAGGCCGTGAGCTCTTGCAGCCCGCCCGTGGTGGATTCGAGGCCCTTCTGGGTCTCTTTCGTCGAGTCGCTGACCTCGCGCTGGGCGCGCACCAGCACCTCGAGGGTCACGCTGGTCTCTTCGACGCTCGTGGCCACGCTCTCGGCCGAGAGCCTCAGCTCTTCGCCGGCGGCCGCGGCTTCGTTGCCGCTGCCCACGAGACGACCGACGGCCTCTTCGACCGCCGTGACCTGGGCGACCGCGAGCAGTCCCGCGCGGACCAGCTCTTCGGCACCTGCGACCGCGATTTCAACACCGACCACACCGTTATTCGACGCCATGGAGGGACTCCTCACCAATGAGCTTGTGAAAATCAATCAACATCAAGAGACGGGCCCCGGACTGGGCGAGGGACTTCACGAAGCCCGCCGCCTGGAACGTGATGACCTCGGGGGTCGGGCGCAGATCGTCGGGGCCGATGCGCACCACCTCGCGGGCGCTGTCGACCAGCAGGCCGACGGCGCGCGTCTGGGTCTGAACGACGACGACGCGGCTGTCGAGGGTTGGCGAGATCGGGGGCAGACCGAAGCGCTGCCGGACATCGATGACCGGCACCACGCGGCGGCGGATCTGGATGACCCCGGCGATGTGCGCGGCCGCCCCCGGCACGCGCGTGGCGCCCGTGAAGGACTCCATGTGCAGCACGTCGGCAGCGGCGACGATGTAGTCGCCGTCGGCGATCTTGAACAAGACGTGGAGCGCGGCGCCCATGCTCATGCCATTCCCCCGGCCAATTGTGCCGCGCGTCCTGCGAGGCCGATGAGGTCGACGACCAGCGTGGGCTTGCCGTCACCGAGGTCGGTGGTGCCGGCGACGCCGGTGACCTTCACGAGCGGGTCTTCGAGCGGACGGACCACGACCTCTTGCTGGCCAATCATCCGATCGACGGCAAAGGCGTAGAGCGTGCCCTGGCGGCGAACCACGAGCGCCTTTTCGTAGAAGCCCTGGCTCATCACCGAATCGCTCGGCAGGGCGAACATCTGCGACAGGCTGAAGAGCGGCACGACCTCGCCGCGACGGCGCAGCAGGCGGCTCTCGATCTTCGGGCTCTGGATGATGTTGCCGTCGTCGTCGTACTCGGGCCGCTCGCGGCCCTTGCCCGATGGGCCATGCCGCCGCTTGCGCTCGAGCACCGGGCCGCGAAACACCAGCTCGGGACGCAGCTCGACGATCTCTTCGACGACGGCGACGGGGACGACGAAAGACTGGCGCGCGCACTCGAACGAAAACGAGTCGAGGATCGAGATCGACAACGGCACGCGCAGCGTGAAGCTCGTGCCGACATTGAGCTCGGTGCGCAGCAGCAGGTCGCCGCCGAGGGTGTCGACGGCGATGCGGCGCACGATGTCCATGCCCATGCCGCGGCCGCTGCTGCTGGTGGCTTTGTCGAGGGTCGACAGGCCGGGCAGCGTGATCAGCTCGAGCAGTCCGCGCGCGTCGCGGGGCACCTCGCGCTTGGCGCGGTGGGCGACGGCGACCGGGTCGATGCCGCGTCCGTCGTCGGAGACGATGAGCTCGAGCTGGCTGTCGGAGTGCTCGAAGCAGCTGACGGTCACCGTGCCCTCTTCGGGCTTGCCGAGGGCGCGGCGCTCTTCGGCGGACTCGATGGCGTGGTCGACGGCGTTTCGCACCAGGTGGACGATGGCCGGGAACACCCGCTCGGCGACGGCCTTGTCGAGCTCGGCGCGGCCGGCGTCGATCTTCAGGCGCACCGACTTGCCCGTCGATCGGCTCATGCCGCGCACGATGAGCGGCACGCGCTCAAGCAGCTCGCTCACCGACACCATGCGGGCCCGGGTGATCGAGCCGCGCAGATCGGCCAGTTGCCGGCCGCTGTCGGCGACGATCGACAGGATGTCGCGCACGTCGACGCCGTGCTCGCGCAGCGCGTTCACCGCCCGGCTGAGCCGGAAGCGCGTGACCACCAGGGCCGACAGCTTCTCGAGGGCGTCGTCGAGCCGCTGCACGTCGACGCGCACGAAGTCGCTGCGGACGCCGGCGTCACCGGCTGCGGTGTCGGTCTCTTCATCGAGCAGGGCCTCAAAGGCCGGGTCGACGGGGATGGTTTCGGCGACCACGGGGACCGTCGGCGTGCCGAGCACGCTGATGCCGGCGGCGTCGATGCCGGCGGCGCCGGCGAGGGCGTCGTCGGCGTCGTCGGTGATGAGCAGGATCGCGAAGCTCAACCCGCCGGGCGCGCCCTCGCTGCGGGGCATGGCCCGCGGCACCACCTTGACGATGGTCGCGCGGGTCGCGAGCTTTTCTCGCACGGTGGTGATGGTCGTGCCGGTCGCCGCCGACGTCGACGACGGCACGAAGTCGACCCGCAGCACCCGGCGGCCGCGGCGCAAGCCTTCGGTGAGCTCGTCGGTCTCTGAGCGCGACAGCTTGGCGAGGATCTCGGGGTCGAGCGTCAGCTCGGCGGCGACGCCGCCCGCGAAGGGGTCGGAGCCGGGCCGCAGGTCGGCCAGCGCCGCCAACAGCGCCGCTGGCGCGGCGGCGACGGGCTTGCGCTGGCTAAAGGCCTGCACGCGCTGCTCGATGGCGCGCATGCCCTGCAGCAGCAAGTCGACGATGTCGCGCGCCAGGCGCCCGCCGGCGCGATCGGCGGTGCGCAGGATGTTCTCCATCTCGTGGGCGATGTCGACGACGGGCTCGACGCCGACCATGGCCGACAGACCTTTGACCGTGTGCAACGAGCGGAAGAGCTCGCGCACCATGCGGTGGTGGCTCTCGCCCTTCTTGAGGGCTTCGTCGACGGCCAGCAGGTTGGCGTTGGCCGATCGCAGGTGCTCGTCGACCTCCGCCAGATAACCGGCGACGAACTCTTCACGATCAAGCGAGTTGGTCATCCGACCGGCTTGGGCGGTGGCGCAGCAGCACCCGCGGGGCGCAAGCGATCACCCAGCAGCGCGCGGACCTCGGCCAGGATTCCGTGGGGCTCGAAGGGTTTGGTCATGAAGCGCGAGGCGCCGGCGCCGAGCGCGCGGGCCCGCGATCCTTCGTCGCCGCGGGTGGTGACGACGATGATTGGCAGCAAGCGCAGCTCGTCTTGGCCGCGGACGAATTCGACGACTTCGAAGCCGCCGATGTCCGGCATGTTCAGATCGAGAAAAACGAGGTCGAACGGGGTCAGCGAGAGCCGCTCGATGGCTTCGAGTCCGCTCGCGGCGTGGGTGAATTCGAGGCCATCGATCCCGCGCAAGCAGGCCACGATCATCTCGCGCATCACCTTGCTGTCATCAACGACCAGAATCTTCACTGGGTCACGCTCCGGACAACCAGCATAGGAAGGTCCGGCGCCGTGTCCACAAACCGTTTGAATACCGTTGGCCGCCAGAGGCCCGGGTGCCTATAGCCCGCGCGTGACCACACTCGCTCGCCAACAGGTCTGGGTCGTCGACGACAGCCCCCTGGATGGGCAGCGAGCGAGCCAGGTTTTGTCGACCGGGTACCAGGTCGAAACTTTTCTCGACGGATCTGCGGCCCTCGAGCGCCTGTCGACCCGGCCGCCACCGGCGGTCATGGTGCTCGATTGGGTCATGCCCGGCGTCAGCGGCGTCGACGTTTGCCGCTTTCTGCGCTCGTCGAGCGGGCCTGAGCAGAAGATCGCGATCCTGCTGCTCACCTCTCAGCGGCGCACCGAGCAGATCGTCGAGGGCCTGGCAGCCGGCGCCAACGACTTCTTGAGCAAGCCCTTCGAAGACGAAGAGCTGCGGGCCCGCGTCGGCAGCCTGGTGCGCAGCCGCAAGCTCCTCGAGCGGGCCGAGCAGGCCGAATCTCTCAACCGCCGCCTGCTTGAGAGCACCCCCGATCCGCTCATCACCGTCGACCGCGACGGCCGCCTGACCTTTGCCAACCGGGCCGCGCTGCAGATCCTCGACAAGCGCAAGTCGGTGCTCGGCGCCGACGTCTTTTCGGTGATTCCCGGCTTGCCGTTTTCGGCGGAGCTCCGCACCCGCGCCGAAGATGCCAAAGGCCCCCTGCCCGACGTCGAAATCGGCGGCCGCATCTACTCCCCCACGGTGAACGCGCTGTCGGCCGACGAGCGCAACAGCACCACGGTGTCGCTGCGCGATGTCACCGACCGCCGCCGCGCCGACGCCCGCCGCCTCGACTTCTATTCGATCGTCGCCCACGACCTGCGCTCGCCGCTGTCGGCGGTGATGATGCGCACCGACCTGATGCTGCGCGGCGTCCATGGGCCGCTGCCCCCGCGGGTCACGACCGACCTGCGGCGCATCGACGAGAACCTCAAGTCGCTGTTGTCGATGATCAACGACTTCCTCGAGCTCGCCCGCCTCGAAGAGACCGGCATCAAGGCCGACCGCAAAGAAGTGCGCATCGACGAGCTGCTTCACAGAACGATGGACGACCTGCAGCCCTTGCTCGAAGCCAGTGACCTGCGCTGGGAAAAGACGGCCGCCCCCGAGGTCGTGGTCAACGCCGACCAGCGCCGCATCGCCCAGGTGGTGGCCAACCTGGTGGGCAACGCCATCAAGTTCACGCCCCGCCACGGCGTCATCACCACCCGCCTCATCGCCGACGAGCAGGGCGTCGAAGTCTCGGTCGCCGACAACGGCCGAGGCATCGCCCCGGCGGCGCTGCCGCATCTGTTCGACCGCTACACGCGGGCCAACGGCGCCGAGCCCGACATCGTCGGCTCCGGCCTCGGACTCATGATCGTGCGCGAAGTCATCGAGGCCCACGGCGGCACCGTCGGCGTCGAGAGCACCCTCGGCGAAGGCAGCCGCTTCTGGTTTCGTCTGCCGTATTGAGCCGCGTCTTGATCCGCGCAGCCGGTCGATTGAAACAGGCTCGCCGTCGACGTTGACGCGCCGGCCAACGGAACGGCTCTGTTACGGTGCGCCGACGTGACCCACGCCGACGACGATGACCTGCGCCACCTGATGGCCCATGCCCGCTTCGCCGTCCGCCGGCAGCTGGGCCGCGGCGCCTCCGGCGTCGTCGTCGAAGCCCACGATCGCCACCGCGACGCGACGGTCGCCCTGAAGGTGTTGCGCAGCGTCGATCCCGAGCAGCTGCTGAGCTTCAAGCAGGAGTTCCGCTCGCTGGCCGACATCGCCCACCCGAACCTGGCCCGCCTGCACGAGCTGCACTTTGAAGAGGGCCGCTGGTTCCTCACGATGGAGCTCGTCAGCGGCCTGCCCTTCGCCTCCGCCCTGCGCGGACACCGGCAGGTTGGCGAAGCCGTCGACGTCACCCCGCTGCGGGCCGCGCTGGGCCAGCTGGTCGCGGGGCTGCACGCGCTCCACCAGGCCGGCAAGCTCCACCGCGACATCAAGCACAACAACGTGCTCGTGACCGAGGCCGGCCGCGTCGTCGTCCTCGACTTCGGGCTGGTGCAGGACGTGGGCGGCGACGTCCGCGGCGGCGACAGCATGGTCTCGGGGACGCCGGCGTTCATGGCCCCCGAGCTCTTTGACGGGCAGACCGCGACGCCGTCCTCCGACTGGTACGCCGTCGGCGTCATGCTGCACGAGACGTTGACGGGGCGGCCGCTCTTTCCCGGCAACGCGCTGCGCGTGCTCGGCGCAAAGGGCGCCGCGCCGGCGCCCCCGTCGCGCCTCGCCGCCGGCGTCCCCGAAGACCTCGATCGCCTGTGTCAGGCGCTCCTGCACCGCGACCCGCGCGCGCGTCCCGGCGGGCAGCAGCTGTTGGCGGTGTCGTCGTCGTCGCCTGCGTTGTCGTCTTTGGATCCGTCGTTGTCGTCTTCGTCTTCGTCTTCGTCGTCGTTCGGTGTCACCGCCCCAGCACCAGCCACCACCGGCCGCCACCGCCTGCCGGCGGGCGAGATGCTGGTTGGCCGCACCGCCGAGCTGCAGGCCCTCGAGGCCGCGCTGCAAGCGACGCGCGCCGGCGCGCCGCTGGCGGTGCTGGTGCGCGGTGCGTCGGGCATGGGCAAGAGCGCCCTCGTGCAGTGCTTCATGACGTCGCACGCGGCCGCTTCAGCGACCGCCGCGGCGTCGTCGAAAGACCGACCGGCGATCCTGCTGCAGGGCCGCTGCTTCGAGCGCGAGAGCGTGCCCTACAAGGCGCTCGACGCCGTCATCGACGGTCTCAGCGCCGTGCTGCGCCGGATGCCGCCCGGCGAGCTGGCGGCGGTCTTGCCCGACGACATCCAGGCCCTGGCCCGCTTGTTCCCGGTGCTCGGCCAGGTGCCGGCCATCGGCGCCGCGTCTGAGGCAGCGAGGCGCGAACGAGCGGGCGACAACGGCGACGACGACGGACACGGGGGTGGCATCGACCCCCTCCAGCTGCGCAAGGTGGCCTTTCGGGCGTTGCGTGTGCTGCTCGAGCGCCTGGCCAGCACCCGCGCCGTCGTCATCGCCATCGACGACCTGCAGTGGGGCGACGTCGACAGCGCGGTGTTGATCGAGGATCTGCTGCGCCCACCGCAGGCGCCGGCGATCCTCTTGATTGCCACCCACAGAAGCGAAGAGGCCGCGCGCACGGCGTCGCTGGTGCGCTTGCGCCGGGCGCTGGTCCGCGACGGCATCGAGACCCGCGACGTACCGGTCGACGCCCTCGACGCCGCCGCCTCGGTCAACCTGGCGCGAGAGCTTTTGCGCGACGAAGGCGTGGTCGACGTCGGCGACGTCCGCGCCGCGGCCATCGCCGCCGAATCCGGCGGACACCCGATCTTTCTCGAGGTGCTGGCCCGCTTCCAGACAAAGACGAGCGCGGGGTCTGCTGCTGCAGCGCCGCTCGGCGACGACTTCGACGGCCACAGCCCCACCGTCGACTTCGACCTCAAAGACCTCGCCGCGGCTGCCTCGGTCGGGGCTGCCTCGGTCGGGGCTGCCTCGGTCGGGGC
>JBKJNL010000533.1:0-2588 GCA_046593615.1 Myxococcota bacterium
GTCGACGTCGACAGAGCGCGCGCGGTCCGGCCCGGTGCGATTGAATGAAACTGGCGGCGTCGACGTCCGAGGACTATCTCTTTGGTTCTCCGAGGGGTCCGACATGCGCTCACACAAAGCCCGACGTCCCGTGTTGTCGCTCCTCGCCTGCGCGGGCCTCGTCGTCGGTGCCGTTGGTGCCGTCGGCGCCAGCAGCGCCAGGGCCGCGGGTCCTGCGTTCATCGAGTCCAGCTCCGAGCTCGACGACGGCAAGCCCGCCACGGCCATGTGGAACGTCGTCGACAACAACGCCAGCACGGTGTGGTGCACGTCGCGGGGCGAGGGCAAGCAGGCGCTGAACTTCACGTTCGAAGAGCCGGTGACGGTGACCCACATCGGTCTGCTCTTCCAGCACGCCGCCAAAGACGCCGCCGTCGTCGACAAGGTCAACCGCCGCCCGAAGATCGTCTACGTCGCCGACACGAACCACCGCGTCGAGGCCAGGTTCAAGGACACGACCGAGATGCAGGTGCTCGAGCTCACGCCGCCGGCCAAGGGGCAGCGCGTCGTCATCGAGTTCGACGAGACCTGGCCCGGCGTCACCGACGGCGCTCCGCTGTGCATCGCCGAGGTCGTGCTGCGCAACAAGACCAAGGAGCTCACGGCCGACCTCGCTCCCAAGGCCCGCGCCCTGAACACGCCCGCGCGCAAGCTGCTGCACGTGTGGCACGACGACTTGAGCGCGCCCACGCGCACGCTGGTGTTCAACGTCGACGGCACCTTCAACTACCGCTTCGCGCCCCTGCTCGACGACCAGAAGCCTGCCAAGGTCAAAGGCCGCTGGACCGCCGGCGGCAGCACCGTCACCCTCGAGGTCGGCGGCAAGTCGTACACGCTGCAGAGCCGGCTCACGAAGATCGACGACGGCGACGACCCGCACACCGAGCTGTCGCTGAGCGGCGATGCCCCGCACCCCTCGATGATCGAGACCTTCAAGCCGGCGCCGCTGCTGCTGCCCTGACGCGACCTCGCGCGACTCAGAACGTGTAGCCGAGCGCCAGATGACAGCGCGCGATCGGTGAACCGGCCGGCGTTCTGGCGACCGGCGAGATCGCGCAATCGAACAAGGCCGGACCGACCGGCATGACGTAGCGCAGGCCCGCGCCCACCGAGAGCCCCAGCTCGTTGGCCTTGAGCCGCTCCGTGAACTGCACCGCGCGGCGCACGTCGTCGGTGACGACGCCTGCGTCGACAAAGATGGCCGGCTTGAGGTCGCCGATGCCGAGGTTCTTCACGAGCAGCATGCGCAGCTCGAGGCTGCCCTGGGCGCCGAACAGGCCCTGGCGGGGGGCCACGACGTCGACGGGGACGAGCTTTGGCGTGAACAGCGGGCTGGTGACGCCGATGGTGTTTTCGCCGTAGCCGCGCACCGAGCGCTCGCCACCAAGCAGGAACAGGTCGTTCTGCATGAGCGCCCAGCCGCAGTCGCCGCAGGGCTGGTTGTCTTCGGCGAAGCCCCAGCGCAGCGCCAGCCGGCTGGCGATCGTGAAGCGGTTGTTGAACGTCGTGTAGCCGGTGCCGGTGGCGCCAAGGACGCCGAACCAATCCTGTGACAGCCACAGCGGCGACGACGCCTTGAACAGCAGCTCACCCGACAGTCCTTCGAGCGGATCGAAGGGGTTGTCGATGTCCGAGTAGAAGATGCGCGGCGTAAGCGCGGCGATGCGCGCGGGCTCGACGGCAAAGGCGTCGGTCAGGCCCGAGACCGTGCGCAGGCTCTCTTCAGAGAACAGCCGTTGCGGCTTGGCGTCGAGGTTCACCCACTCGCTGCGCAGCTCGTAGGCCAGGCCGATGGTCAGCTTGTCGGGAGCGAACACCGCGAATTGGTTGACGGCGTAGTCGAGGCTGATGGCAGCGCCGGCGGCGAACAGGCGGCGCCGCGGCCCCTGCCCGAGCAGCGTCTCGCCGGTGCCGGCGACGGGGTCGTCGACAACGAGGCTGACGCCGTTGGATTCGTCGCGATAGCTGGCGAACGGCGTGAACGCCGCGCTCAAGTCGGAGCCGCGGATGCGCGGCCAGCGGGTCGGCAACCGGAGCTGCGATTGGCGCCCGATGAACAGGCCCCAGTCGAGCACGGCGCCGAGGTCGATCATGCTGCCAAACGCGTTCTTTTCTTCGAGCTGCAGGCCCAACGAGAACAGCCGCTCCGTCGAAAATCCCAGCGACGAGTCCACCGAGAACGACGGCTTCTCTTCCACCTGCAGCGTGATGTCGACGGGCACGCCGGGTTGGTCGAGGCCCACGTAGTCGAGGTTCACGCGCGAATAGAGCCCGGTGCGGCGCAGGCGGCTGACGCCCTTCTGGATCAGCAGGGGATCGAGCGGTGTGGCTTCGTCGTCGCCGTCGATGCCGAGCTCGCGCCGCAGCACGCCGCCCTGCGTCGTCGTGTTGCCCTGCAGGTAGACCTCACCGAGCACGGCCTTTTCCAGCTTCGCCGGCGCCCCGCCCGATGCGACCGAGGCCACGGTGCGGTCGACGTGCTGGGGCGTCACGGTGACGCGCACGCGGACGCCGTCGTCGTCGAACGCGTGCGCGATGACCACGTCGGT
>JBKJNL010000898.1:0-2600 GCA_046593615.1 Myxococcota bacterium
CTTGCCGATCGAACTCGGCTTCGGATTCGTCGTCATGGTTGGTCTGGAGATTGTGCGTGAAAGCGATGCGCATGCGTCCTCGAGGCGTGTGGCCTGCTGACCACGGCCGGAGCCTGCTCCGCCCGGATCGACGACGTCAACCGTGGTGCTCAGCCCTTGACGCTGCCGGCGGTCAGCCCGCCCACGAGGTTCTTCTGCAACGCAAAGAACAGGGCCATCACCGGCAGTGACACCAGGATGGCGCCGGCGGCGAAGTGACCCCAGGCCGTCGACTTGGCGCCCACGTAGCCCTGCAACACCACTGGCAGGGTGTAGCTCGTCTCACTGTTCATCAGCTTGGCCGCGAGGATGAACTCATTCCAGGCAGTCATGAAAGAGAAGAGCGCGGTGATGGCGATGGCCGGACGCGCCAGGGGCAGGATGATGGCAAAGAAGATCTTCGACGTCGACGCGCCGTCCATGCGGGCGGCCTCTTCGAGCTCGTGGGGGATGGTGTCGAAGTACCCCTTGAGCATCCAGGTCGAAAACGGAATCGACGTCGTGGCGTACACCAGAATCAGACCCAGCTGTGAATCCAACAGGTTCAATCTATCGAGCAAAATATACAGCGGGATCATCATCATCGTGCCCGGAAACATCTGGGTCACGAGCAGCGCGCCCATGCCGAGCTTCATGCCCGGAAAGCGAAACCGCGAGAACGCATAGGCCGCCGACGTGGCCAATCCGACGCCGACCAGCGCGGTGGCGGAGGCGACGACGATGGAGTTCATCAGCTGGTGGCCAAAGACCCAGGTGCCCTGCAAGTCGGTGTGGCCGACGACGTCTTCGAAGTTCTGCAGCGTCACCGACGACGGGATCGGCGACAGGCCCGAGGCAAAGGCCTGCGACGGCGACAGCGCCATGCGCACGACCCACAGCACCGGGTAGAGCACGACGACAGCGACGGCGCACAAGACGACGTGTGACAGCAAGCCGAGCAGCGGGTGCTGCTTGTCGCCCGCTGCGACTTGTGCGGCGGCTGCTTTGGCGTCGCCCATCAGTGCCCCCTGCCCTTGCTGCTGACGGTGCCGCTGCCGTCGAGGCCGCGGGCCACGCGGGCCGCGGCGACGTTGTATGAAAGCAACATCAAAAAGATGAGCGTCGAGTAGGCAGCAGCAGTGCCGAACGCGCCGCCCTGCCCGCGCTCAAAGGCCCAGCGGAACGCCTCGGTGACCAGGATGTCGGTCTTGCCGCCGGGCGCGCCGCCGGAGACGAGATAGATGACGTTGAACATGTTGAAGGTCCACACGGTGCCCAACACAATCGCCGGCATGAGCGTGGGCCGCAGCAGCGGGATGGTGATCGCAGTGAAGCGCTTCCACGGGCCGGCGCCGTCGAGGGCGGCGGCTTCGTACAGGTCCTTGGGGATCGACGTCAGGCCGCCCAGCGCCGTCACCATCATGAACGGAAAGCCGAGCCAGGTGTTGGTGATCAAATTGGCGGTGAAGGCGGACCAGAAAGAGTTCATCCACGAGAAACCGGGCGTGCCGAGCAGCGCGTTGACCGCGCCGAATTCGGGGTGGAACATCCCCTTCCAGATGAGCGCCGTGATGTACGAAGGAACAGCCCAGGGAATGACAAACAAAACACGATAGACCGCACGAAAGCGCAGCCGCGCCTGGCTCAAGATCAAGGCCAGGAACAAGCCGATGGCGACGTGCAGAAAGACGTTGGTGGCTGTCCACAGGATGGTGACGCCGAGGACGCGGAAGAACGTCGAGTCGGCGCCGGCGAGGATGTCGACGTAGTTCTCCATGCCGACGAACGTGTAGGTGCCCCAGGTGTGCCGGAAGAAGCCCATGGCCACGCCGACGGCGAACGGGAACAGCACGAGCACCAGCGTGCCGATCATGGCCGGCGCGACGTAGGCGTAGGCCGAGAGGTTGCTGCCGGCTTCGCGGGCCAGCCGCCGGGCGCCGCCGGCATTTTTGACGGCGACGAACAGCCACAGGCACAGGCCGACGAACAACAGCACGACGACGACGGCAAAGGCGCCGGCGCCCGAGCTCTGCCCGGTGCGCTCGACGACGGCCATCTCGCCCCTCACCTTGGCCTGGCCCTGCGCGAGCGTCGTCGCCGGCGACGCGCCCTGCCCGATGCTCTCGCCGAGGGCGAGGTTGAACGGGCTCCACAGCGCCTTCATCGCCGGCGAATTCGGCGTCGGCACGGTGCGCTCAAGCTGGGCGCGGAAGCCGCGCAAGAACGCCGCGTCGGCGTCTTGGTCGTCGAGGGACTTCCAGGCTTTTTCGAGGGCCACCGGCTGGCGGGCCTTTTTCAAGCGCAGCGTCGAGCGGGCTTCGTCGCCGAGGAGGCGGGCGACGCGCAACGCCAGCTCCCGCTTCTCGGTGCGGCCCGAGACGAACACGGCCTCGACGGTCAGAAATGGTTTCATCGGCCGGCGCCCGCCCCCGAGCGCCGGCGGATCGACGACATCGGGGAGCGCCGAGACCTCGAACGGAATCGCGTCGGAGATTTCGCCGCGCGACCAGGGTCCGGTGACGATCATGGCCGCTTTGTCGTCGTTGAAGAGCGACACGGTCAGGGTGCTCGAGACCTCTTGC